>DAIDLK010000017.1:3551-11887 GCA_027449525.1 Legionellaceae bacterium
CTATAACACCCACCTCATCCCGTCGTCTCGCAAGGAGCCGTTGACGCAAAATATCGAGAGAGGGCGGTAAGATAAATACCGTGACGGCATCCACAAAAACTTGTTTAATTTGCGCAGCCCCTTGCCAATCAATGTCTAACACGACATCAAAGCCTTGCTTAAGCTGCTCAATAATTTGTGTTCTTGATGTACCGTACAAATATTTAAAAACCCGAGCGTGTTCGATAAAATAACCAGCGTTGGCTAATTCAAGAAATTTTGTTTCGTCCACAAAAAAGTAATGAACTCCCTCTTGCTCGCCTGGCCTTTGATCGCGCGTGGTGTGTGAGACAGAAATCTTCATGTTAGGTACTTCAGACACTAAACGTTTCATTAGGCTGGTTTTTCCTCCGCCAGAAGGAGAGGACACAACAAACAAATTACCTAATACCCCATGATTCATATATCCACCCACTTCGTATATAATGTACGCTTTTAATCTAGTTAGGATTTTAGCATGCGACCCAGCCATCGTGAACCCAATCAACTCCGCGACATCAAAATTACCCGCCAGTACAACCGTTACGCGGAAGGTTCGGTGTTGGTTGAGTTTGGTCAAACACGTGTTTTATGCACCGCATCCGTTCTCGAGGGGGTACCGCGTTTCATCAAAGGTAAAAACCAAGGCTGGATAACCGCCGAATACGGTATGCTACCACGAGCAACTCACAGCCGAAATGATCGAGAAGCCAGTCGAGGTCGGCAAGGCGGACGCACACTAGAAATTCAGCGCTTAATTGGCCGCTCACTGCGTGCGTGCGTTGACTTAAGGCAGATCGGCGAATATACCATTACAGTTGATTGCGATGTACTTCAAGCCGATGGTGGCACGCGTACCGCGGCTATTACTGGAGCCTGCGTAGCACTGAATGACTCAATTGAGTGGATGTACAAGCAAGAAAAATTAAAAAAAATGCCCGTGCTGCATTACGTAGCAGCGGTATCAGTCGGTCTTTACCGCGGAACCGCCGTACTCGATCTTGATTACGCTGAAGACGTTTTGGCAGAAACTGATATGAACGTCGTAATGAACGAACACGGACAGTTTATTGAAATTCAAGGCACAGCAGAAGACGGTAGCTTCGACAAAAATCAACTGGATACGCTACTCAGCTTAGCCGAAGGTGGTATCGAACAGCTGCTTGTATTACAAAAAAGTAGCCAAGTAATTGCTGCATAAACGCATGACACTCCAAACCCGTATCCAGCAATTACAGCTTCATTTACGTGCGCTCGAGCAGTTGCACCATCGCCCACTCAACACGGTTCAATTGCTGGCGGTCAGTAAAGGACGTTCAGCGGCAGACATTGTTGCAGCACATCAGGCTGGCTTGACTGATTTTGGCGAAAACTATTACCAAGAGGCCTTGGGTAAAATGAAGCAGCTCACGCCATATCCCCTGAATTGGCATTTTATCGGTCCAATGCAAAGCAACAAAATCAAAGGAATTGCTCGTTATTTTAGTTGGGTGCACAGTGTGTGCGAGACACGCACGGCCGTAGCCCTCCATCAACACCGACCGGTTGATTTACCGCCGCTTAATGTCTGTGTACAAGTCAACATCGATCATGAAGTTTCCAAGTCAGGGGTTCATCCAAAACAGGCTCTCACCTTGTTACAAAACATCAATGCGCTACCCCGCTTGCACTTACGAGGATTAATGATCATACCAATGCGAAACGTCACTGAATCGCTTGAGGGCAATGCTTTTCAACGTGCAGCCAAATTACTGCATGCTTTCAATTTACAACTGAATCATGCCATGGATACTCTGTCCATGGGCATGACGGACTCACTCGACGAAGCTATTGCAGCCGGCAGCACGCTCGTACGAATTGGTCGCGGTATTTTTGGAGACTCCGCGCATGCCTAAAGAGACGGCGGTTATCATCATCCCAACGTATAACGAAGCCCTGATTATTCATGAAACGATCGCCCAGGTGTTTCAGGCCATTCAAGCGATTACGGATTATCACGTGCACGTCTTAATCTTTGACAGCTGCTCCACGGATGACACTCAAACTATTGTGAAAACTCTGCAAGACCGCTACCCCACGCTACATTTACGCACTGAGCAAAGCAAGTCTGGACTTGGTTCGGCGTACTTACAAGCCATGCGTCTTGCACTGAACGAACTCAATGCCGATGTGGTCATTGAATTCGATGCTGATTTGTCACATCAACCACGCTACCTCGTTCCTATGCTGGAGCATTGCAAGCAACACGAAGTGGTAATTGGTAGCCGTTATGTCCCAGGGGGTAGTATCCCGCGTGATTGGGCCTGGCATCGAAAGTTTCTCTCTATTTTGGGCAATTGGGTCGCGCGCTGTATCCTGACGCGACAATACAAAGATTTCACTAGCGGGTTTCGCGCAACCCGAAGGCTGGCCCTTGCACGCGCATTACCAAAGGCATTCCTTTCGAATCATTACGCTTACAAACTTGAGCTTTTGTGGACTTTACATTTGAATCAAGCTCAAATTACCGAGTATCCCATTGAATTTATCGACCGCACTTCAGGAGAAAGCAAACTACCCACTAACAGCATCCTTGACTCGTTACGTGTGCTTGTGACATTGCGATTTAAACAGGTAGTCGATTTTATTAGCTATTAGGTGCTGGAGCGTGTTGCTGCTTCTGTAATAGATGGGGTATCTGTAAGCGATCATTCGTTCTGGCGAGCTCCAAGGCCTGGCAAGCCAATAAATCTCTTGTTGCATTGGGTGCCTCTCCTAGCTCGAAGTGATGTAAGGTGTCGGCTGCTGCACCAGCCGGCGGAAGAAAGAAATGATCCCCCCTTGACAAAGCATAGCTAATGCCTAATGCAGAAGTATCAGAAGCTAACTGAGGGAACAGTTGAAAATATGAATTATTCCACGCATCATAAACGGTAAAAGTTCGTGGTAAGTTCTCCTCGTTAAAATCGGGTGTAGGAAAAAAAGAACGGTCTAAACGACAATATTCGTTAATCACGTGAGCCGGTAACGTTCGTTGCAATAAACCAACAACTCGACACCAATGCTGGGCAAGTCTTTCAAAACTATTAGAATGCCTCCACTGATCATAATGCTCCACATAAAATCGCATGGCGTCTAACAACGGTTGCATGTTATAGCATTTTGAGTTGTTTTCTCCTTTGATGGTATGCGTTTGACCATCAAAACAATACATGAGTGGTTTCATGGAGAAGTGAAGACCATTTTGTTCCAACGCATGGTATTGTTCTAGTAAGCTGGTCCTGATTGCATTGCCTTCTGCACCCGGTGGAATACAACGCAGCATCATCGACCACATGTGGCGATCTTTTGACCATAAGGCCAACTGAAAAGCGGTTGCTTTTTGAAACGTTCGACCAGAATAATCGGTGATACTTCCTGCCATTGAGAGTAAATTCGAATGCTGATTGAGAATACGCTCTGCCTTATCCTGCTCGCCCTTTACAACACACGATAATAGTTTTTGCAAAAACCTGTCGTTTAACTCTGGCTGGAAGAGACCTTGATTCATCCGTTCAGTTTGACTCAAATTAACCAAATCCTGAGGCTCAAGAAAATCTGAAATTTTCTTAATAACGCCACCAGCTCCTTGCGGCAATTGTTCAAAACTTTTTTTTGGCATCATCATTCTCCCTTTTTTCTTATAAGATGATGATAGACGACCAGGCGGTTTTTTGCTTAAATTCGATTCACTAATCAAAAAAGCGCCGATTTTGACATAAGACGCATGTCGGCCTTACTTTTTTTTAAACCGTGAGTGAAAACGTGCTCAATAAGTCCTGTGAAACATTAGTAGGTATCGGGCCTGTCTTAGCAAAAAAATTACTTGCCTGTGGTATTGCCACACTGCATGATTTGTTATTTCACCTGCCCCGACGTTATCAAGACAGAACGCGGGTCACCGCCATTCGCGATGTGCGCTCACAGGACTGGTGCGTATTAGTCGGCCAAGTCAATCAAATTAAGGTAAACTATCGCGGCAAAATGAGCTTAAGTTGTCTTTTGTCGGATAAGAGTGGGCAATTAACGTTGCGTTTTTTTCACTTCAACAAAGCGCAAGTAGCCCAACTCATGCAATGCACCGGCATTCGTGTGTTTGGTGAGGTCCGTGTGAGCCAGCGTGGCTTGGAAATGGTCCACCCTGAATATCAGCTACTCAATGAAACGGATGAGTGCCCGGTTGATGAACATCTAACCCCAATTTATCCGCTGACCGCTGGTCTATCACAAACGCGCTTTCGACAACTCATCAAACAAACGCTGATCCAATGCCGGCCTGTACTGGACAACTTAGAGTGGATGCCTATAGCTGAATTGGAGCAGTTATCATTAGCTCCATTAGCTGAAGCCCTCACACTACTTCACCACCCGCCACCGCATCTGGCGCTCTCAAGTTTGGAGAATGGCACTCACCCAGGTGTTAAGCGTTTGGCATTTGAAGAATTACTGGCGAAACGCTTGAGCTTAGAATTTGCACGTCGTGAACGCGCCGCTCTGCAAGCGCCCTCTTTTCACGAACTACCTACACTCACACAACGTTTTCTTGCAGTACTTCCCTTTCAGCTAACCGGCGCTCAACAGCGCGTGCAACAAGAAATTAGTAGGGATTTAGCACGTAGCCAACCCATGTTAAGACTAGTGCAGGGTGATGTAGGAGCAGGTAAAACCGTCATTGCTGCTTTAGCAGCATTGCAAAGTATTGCGCACGGCTATCAAGTTGCATTGATGGCCCCCACCGATTTACTTAGTGAACAACATTATAACACGCTACAGCAATGGTTCAGTGCGCTAGACCTCAACGTGATGCGCTTAAGCGGTAAAATGAAGGCTAGCGCGCGACGAGAAGTACTCCATGCGTTGCTTAACCATCAATGCCAATGCGTCGTTGGTACTCACGCTTTATTTCAAGAAGGGGTAGAATTTACCCAACTCGGCTTAGTGATCATTGATGAGCAACATCGCTTTGGCGTGGAACAGCGTGCTTTATTACAAAAAAAAGCCGATATTAGCTCACTAACAGCTCATCAACTGTTGCTTACAGCGACGCCAATTCCTCGTACATTAGCTATGACCCATTTTGGCCACATGGATGTATCCATTCTCAATGAGCTGCCGCCCGGCCGGCCCCCTGTGATAACCTCGGTACTGAATCAAACCAAACGCGACCTGCTGATTCAACGCTTAGCCGCCGCTATTGCCGAAGGAAAACAAGCCTATTGGGTTTGTACGTTGATTGAAGAATCCGATCATTTACAATGCATTGCCGCTAGCTCCACGGCTGAACAATTACAAACTCTGCTACCGCAAGCGCGCGTCGGTTTAATTCACGGTCGAATGAAATCGCTGGAGAAAGAAACGACCATGGCAGCTTTTAAACAGGGTGCGTTGGATCTACTGGTCGCGACCACGGTGATTGAGGTGGGAGTCGATGTTGCGAATGCTAGTTTAATGATTATTGAAAATGCGGAACGTTTAGGGCTATCCCAACTGCATCAATTGCGTGGGCGGGTTGGACGTGGCGCTATTCAGTCACATTGCTTGTTGCTCTACCAACCTCCCCTCTCCTACACAGCCATGCAACGCTTGCAATTACTGCGTGAAACAACGGACGGTTTCTTAATTGCAGAAAAAGATTTGGCCTTGCGCGGAGCTGGGCAATTGTTAGGTACACAGCAGACCGGCAGAAATTTGTATAAAATTGCCGAATTACCACGTGATGCAGAGCTACTCGCCGCAGTCGAGAAATACGCCAAACAGTTACTGGATAACGCTCCGCTGATGGGACAGCGCATCACAAAGCGTTGGCTGGGTGAATTTGCAGCCTATTTACAAGCCTAGTCAGCACCTCATGGTTGTGAATAACTTTTTGTTTGATTTTTTGCGCAAACAAACGACTTTGTGCTTTTTTGCATAATTTATTGATAATAAATTAAATTTACCTTAATTTTACAAATGGTAAGACAAAAAAAACACACGCAAACTGTGGATAACTATGTGAACAAGAGCTGATTTAGGTGTGATTAAATAACCAATCCCCGTCACCATCTTCGTCGTCATAGGAAAGAACGATCACTTGTGTACCTAAGGTAACGAACTCTTCGTTTAGCCATTTTGCAGCACTCGGTAATACGCGCACACAGCCATGGCTGGAATTATAGGGCGGTACTTCGTAAGCGGCATGAATAGTAAATCCTCGGTAAAAGTACATGCAATAGGGCATTTTAGCACCCCCGAACGTTTCAACGGGGTATTCGCCAGATTTACAGTCAATGCCTCGTTTATTGTAGACCCTAAACGTACCTGTGACAGTTCGGCACGGTTTAGCAACATCTTCACAAAAATCTTTTCCACCTGAAGCGCTACCCGTCATTACACGCTGCCCCATTTCATCATAGGCTGCCCATGCAGATACTTTGGGGTCAAACACAAATTGACGACGACCACTAGCCGGAACATGGAGAGGGAAATAATTGCGACCGCGCTGATCACGCAAATAATGCATGGTATGGTGAACCTGACCGTTGTCATCGGTAATATAAGTTGAAGGATCGTTCAAATAAGGATCCATACAAGCTGACAAACCAAGACAGATTAAAACGAAACGAAGCAGTTTAATGAACATGTACTAAATCCTTATCGTGTAGTCACTTTTAGTCACTTTACGCATGCAAGGGACGATACTTAATGCGCGAAGGCCTATTGGCTGCATCCCCCAAGCGGCGTTTTCGATCGTCTTCATAGTCTGAGTAATTCCCATCAAAAAAAACCACTTTAGAATCGCCTTCAAACGCTAATAAGTGCGTGCAAATCCGATCAAGGAACCAGCGGTCATGAGATACCACAATGGCCGAGCCAGGAAAACTCAGTAAAGCTTCTTCTAAAGCGCGCAATGTTTCGACGTCAAGATCATTGGATGGTTCATCCAATAACAACACATTACCACCACTTTTGAGTAGTTTAGCTAAATGGACCCGATTGCGTTCACCACCCGATAATTGCGCTAATTTTTTTTGCTGATCCGCACCTTTGAAATTAAAACGTCCCACATAAGCACGCGAAGGCATCTGAAAAGTACCTACCTGCATCACGTCATGACCGTCTGAAATTTCTTGCCAAACCGTTTTGTTATCATCCAAGTGATCACGCATTTGCTCAACAGAAACGAGTTTAACTGTTTCACCGATCGTGATAGAACCTTGATCAGGTGTTTCTCGCCCAGTGAGCAGTCTTAAAAACGTGGATTTACCAGCACCATTGGGGCCAATAATACCTAAAATTCCCCCTTTGGGTAATTTAAAATCTAACTTCTCAAATAGCAGACGATCCCCGTAAGCTTTCGTAAGATTGTGTGTTTCAATCACTAAATCACCTAAACGTTCCCCCGGTGGAATATAGATTTCGTTGGTTTCGTTGCGTTTTTGGAATTCGCGGGAATTTAACTCCTCGAATCGGGCTAAACGTGCTTTGTTTTTTGCATGTCGCCCTTTGGGAGAGGTACGAACCCATTCCAATTCAGCTTTGATAGCACGTAGGTGCGATGCTTCTTGATTTTGCTCTAATTGTAAGCGCTGATTCTTTTGTTCCAACCAACTCGTGTAATTACCTTCATAAGGTATACCCTCGCCTCGGTCTAACTCTAAAATCCATTGCGCTGCATTGTCCAAAAAATACCTATCGTGCGTAATCGCTACCACAGTACCGGCAAAATGCTCTAGGTAGTGTTCAAGCCAGGCCACGCTCTCGGCATCCAGGTGGTTGGTTGGCTCGTCTAATAACAACATATCAGGATTCGATAGCAGTAAACGGCAGAGTGCCACGCGTCGTCGCTCGCCTCCGGACAAAAGACCAACAACTTTGTCCCAATCAGGCAGACGAAGTGCTTCCGCAGCAACTTCTAGCTGACGCGACAAGTCCCAGCCGTTACCGGCCTCAATGGCTTGCTGTAAATCACCTTGCTTTTGTAACAACTCATTCATTTCTTGGTCAGACAGTGGTTCCGCAAAGCGCATGCTGAGTTCATCAAATTGCAACAATTTTTGTTTCATATCCACGACGGCTTCTTCAACCACTTCTCGCACCGTTTTATTGGGATCAACCTCTGGCTCTTGCGCCAAATAGCCTATTTTAATGCCAGTTTGAGGCCGCGCCTCACCATCAAATTGTTGATCCACACCCGCCATAATACGCAACAATGTCGATTTTCCCGAACCATTTAAGCCCAAGACACCAATTTTAGCGCCAGGGTAAAAACTAAGCGAAATATTTTTTAGAATGAAGCGTTGACCTTCGACTACTTTGTT
>DAIDLK010000018.1 GCA_027449525.1 Legionellaceae bacterium
CTTCCGAAGTCAACTGATTTTACAACGGTGTCCAAACAAACCGTGCAAGATATCGCAAACAAACTGAATAACCGTCCCCGCAAGATCTTGAACTATAAAACACCGCTTGAAGTGCTCATGATGAGCAATAATATATCAAATGCAATACAAAGAGCCCATGACGGATAAAAATGAGCGCTCCGCGCAGATTGTTTTGACTTGAGGCTCTGCCTCAAACTCCGCTGCTCATTGCCGCAGGGGCTAGCAAGGTTTGACTTTTCGGCGCGCTTCCATGCGCACCTTGTTTCAAATTTTACCCAAAAAATCGACGCAGTCTTGTCCAAGGCAGAGTTGACTCAAAATTGCTCATGTAGACTATTGACTGCGATCATAAAGCGTGACAGAATTAAAGGCATATGTATTAAAAATAACCTTGAGATCAATTTTTCGGCCCATACCGGCTTAGCAACACTGTTGCACTTCACTTTTGAATCGGCGATTAAAATGTATCATCTAAAATAATGTCAGGTTTGATAGCGGGGTGGAGAGTGGTGCTGAGCACAATCGACCTCATCGCGCTCGGAAAGAATGTTTCTAGTAAATATTCCTGGGGAAGCAATGAGATTCCATCTAAAGTTAAGGTTGTGATGGAGAGGGGGAGTTTAGACAGTAGTCTGATACGTTGGTGCTCAGGTAATATATCAAATTTATTTTCACTTATGTCAAGACAAGTAACGCTTGCCGGGATAAGGGTCAAAAGGTGAGCTAGGTTGTCAGTTTCCATGTGGTAAAAGAAATTGTCGCTTAAATTGAGGCTGGTAACACTGGGTGACATGGAGGCAAACATGGCTACTAAGTCGACGGCAGATAGTGTGAAAAACCTGTTTTCACCTAAATTAAAATTGGTGATGCTTGATGGAAGAGCAGAAAATATTTGCGCAAGCTCGGTTCCGTTTTTATCGTAGAGTTCATTCTCTCCCAAATTAAAACTAGAAATGTTGATTGGAATAGCGGCAAATATTGTTGCTAAATCAGCGCTTGTCTTACTGGAGAAAGAATTACACCCTAAATCAAGTTCTGTAACGCTGGGTGGAATGATAGCAAGGAACCGTTTTAGCTCGGCCACAGTTTTGGTATTAAATTTATTGAACCCTAGGTTAAGGTTCTTTACGCTGGTTGGAATGGCAGCAACGATTTCCAAGAGTTCGGCTATGTTTCGGTTGGCAAGGTCATTCATGCCTAAGTTAATACTCTTGATGTTGACGGGAAGAGAGCCAAGTGTGTTGACCAAATTAGCTGTTACGATGTTGCTCAGAGCATCCCTTGCGAAGATAAGGCTATCAATCTGAGCTGTAATTATAAATCGTCAATCTTGTGTACAGTCAGACAAGAACCATTTACCGGGTTGTAGTACATCAAGTTAGCCTTTTAGGTTGAACATCAAATAATGCAGTTAGTCAATCATCGCTAAATTATATTTATTGCGTTGCAAAAGATCAAATCAGCGCCCAGTGGGTGTTGAAGCTTTGCCAGTGATTACAATAGTTGGAGTCTAGAAATGTTCGAAAGGGGTTACCGGTAATGCGATAATTTGACCTTGGCGAGTGATAGTCAGACCTTGTCCGGCATGCAATTGACCCACTGCAATGATTTGCTCTTGAAATTCATGATGAAAAGCCCGTTGCAGTGGTGCGAGTTGGTCGGTTTCAACCGCCAACAGTAAACCATAATCTTCACCACCGATGAGTTGTGTGCTCAGCGCATCAACGCTTAACTGTCGACAAGCAGTCGCGAAGACTTCATTGATCGCGATCTGGTCGACGTCCAGTGTGGCTCCTAATTGGCTAGCCTGGGCCATTTTTTTGCTGTCGGTGTATAATCCATCCGACAAATCCATCATCGCCGTTACCGCTGGTTGCTGACTAAGCCAGATACCTTGTGCGACGCGTGCTATGGGGTAAAGAAAGGCCTGTTTAAAATCGTCTAACTGCGCGTGATGTTGTTCAAGAGCCGTTAAGCCTAAATGGGCATAACCCAGTTGGCCCACCACGCACAGGGTGTTTTCAGCTTGTGCGCTGTGGCGATAAGTGGTCTGTGTTTTGGCTACTTCTCCCAGCGCGGTGACACTAATAAATAACCCATGCTGGGAGCGCGTGGTATCGCCGCCGAGAATTTCTACCTGGGCGACTTTGCACGCCGCACTGAAATGGTTTAGAAACGCTTCAATTGAATTGGCATAGCTACTGGGAATAGCCAGCGCGAGTAAAATATAGCGGGGTGTTGCACCCATAGCGGCTAGATCACTTAAGTTAACGTGCAGTGCTTTGTGCGCCAAACTGGCCGGATCATGGTAACACCGACGGAAATGTACATCCTCTACGAGTATGTCTTGCGTAATAACCCATTCTTGAGCGGGGGAGATAGGTTCTAATGCCGCGCCGTCATCGCCAATGTGTTGCGGAAATTGGGCCTTGAGTAACGCAATAATCGCGTTTTCATTGAGCATGACTTTACAGTTTGCGGAACAATAAGGCGCCGTTGGTACCACCAAAGCCAAATGAATTACTGAGTGCGGTGTTAATGGTCATAGGGCGGGCCGTGTGTGGGACGAAGTCAAGCTTACAATCCGCACTTGGGTTATCGAGATTAATGGTAGGAGGGGCGATTTGGTCACGAATGGCGAGTAGGGAAAAGATGGCCTCAATGGCGCCGGCCGCTCCGAGCAAATGACCGGTCATTGATTTAGTGGAGCTGACCGCTAGTTGTTTGGCATGATCACCAAACGCATCGGTAATGGCTTGTGCTTCGCATTCATCTCCAGCAGGGGTTGAGGTGGCGTGAGCGTTAATATAATCTACCTCGTTTGGCTTAATGCCAGCACTTCTAAGCGTATTTATCATGGCTAATTTGGCTCCTGCCCCGTTGGGTGAAGGTGAGGTCATGTGGTAAGCATCCGCACTGACCCCATAGCCAATTAATTCACCGTAAATGCGCGCGCCGCGTTGCATGGCATGCTCGTAGGATTCCAATACGAGTACGCCAGCGCCATCGCCCAGCAGAAAGCCATCGCGGTCCTTATCCCATGGACGGCTGGCTCGTTGCGGGTCATCGTTACGTAGTGAAAGTGCACGGCAAGCAGCAAAGCCGCCTAAGCCTAATGGGCAAGTAGCCATTTCAGTTCCACCGGCGAACATGACGTCGGCGTCGCCGCGGGCAATCATGTGTGCAGCTTCGCCAATATTATGCGTACCGGTTGTGCAAGCCGATACAACTGAAATGTTAGGGCCTTTGAACCCGTAGCGTATTGAAATATGGCCTGCCACCATGTTGATGATGGTGGCAGGAATAAAAAAAGGAGAAATTTTGCGGGGACCCGCGTTGTCGTATTGATGTTGAGTCTTTTCAATGGTGGATAACCCGCCAATGCCCGAGCCCACTGCAACACCGATGCGCTCCATGTTTTCTTGGCTACTGTCTAGGCCGGAATCAGTAAGCGCTTCAGCAGCTGCGGCCAGACCGTACTGGATGAACAAATCCATTTTGCGCGCATCTTTGCTAGAAATACCGAATTGTTCGGCATCAAAATGCTTAATTGATGCAGAAAAACGACAAGGAAAAGCCGAGGCATCAAACGCATCAATCAAACTGGCACCACTGACACCCGCTAAAATATTTTTCCACGTGTCGACGACTGATAATCCCAGTGCGGTGACCATACCTAATCCAGTGACTACTATACGTCGCTTGTTCATACCAGCCTAACTTAGAGTGTTTTAGCATAAAAGTGTAGCATCATTCCGTGGTGAGCACAAAAGGTGTCAACGCTAAAGTTGTCAACGGACAGCTGGCAAAGTAGAATGATTTGCACTGATTTGGAATAAAAGGAATGTTATGCCGGTGGGCACGTATACGATTAATTTGCAACACTTAACCTTGCAGGATTTACCGCGTGTGGGCGGTAAAAATGCCTCGTTAGGTGAAATGATGCGTCATTTAGGAACACAAGGGGTGCTGGTGCCAATTGGTTTTGCAACCACGGTCGAAGCGTTTCACGAGTTCTTAGCACAAGATGCTCTTCAAGCAAAAATTCAACAGCAATTGACCCAGCTAGACGTCCAGGATGTGGTCGCTTTGGCGCGTACGGGTCAGTTGATTCGCGAGTGGGTCGTTAGTACACCGTTTTCTAGTGCATTTGAAGCGGCCATTCGTAAGGCTTACGCAGAATTATCGGCGGCGCTTGAGCCGGTTGAATTTAGCGTGGCAGTGCGTTCCTCGGCAACGGCTGAAGATTTACCCGATGCGTCCTTTGCTGGACAACAAGAGACCTACCTAAACATCGATAGCGTTGATGCCGTGTTGTTGGCTATTAAACGAGTGTTTGCCTCGTTGTACAACGATCGCGCCATTGCGTACCGTGTTCACCATGGCTTTGCTCACCATGAAGTGGGTATTTCAGCAGGCATTCAACACATGATTCGCAGTGACTTAGCCGCCAGTGGCGTCATGTTCACTTTAGATACTGAGTCGGGTTTTGATCAAGTGGTGCTGATTACTTCGGCCTATGGTTTGGGTGAAATGGTGGTGCAAGGTAGCGTCAATCCGGATGAGTTTTATGTGTACAAGCCAGCATTAAAAGCAGGGCTTGAAGCCGTTGTTGCACGTAATTTGGGGTCAAAAAAGCATAAAATGGTGTATGCATCAACGTTAAGCGCTGCAGCGGTTGAAGTGGTTGATGTTGAGCCCAACTTGCAGCGTGTTTTTTCGCTAACAACACCAGAAATAGAACAACTAGCCCATCATGCGCTGGTGATTGAGTCACATTACGGTTGCCCGATGGATATTGAATGGGCCAAAGATGGTTTGAGCGGGCAGTTATACATTGTTCAAGCGCGCCCAGAAACCGTCAAAAGCCGAGTGAACAAGCAAGTCTTGGAACGCTACACGCTCACACAGACTGGGGCGGTTTTAGCGGAGGGCCGTAGTATTGGCCAGCGTATTGGCCAGGGGCGTGTGAGAGTGGTAAAAGACCTGCATGACATGGAGCGCGTCCAGCCGGGTGACATTCTCGTGTCGGATATGACCGATCCTGATTGGGAGCCCGTCATGAAGCGCGCCGCGGCTATCGTGACGAATCGCGGTGGGCGGACCTGTCATGCAGCGATTATCGCGCGTGAACTCGGTATTCCAGCTGTAGTTGGTTGTGGTGATGCCACTGAAGTTATTCATGACGGCGACGAGGTGACCGTCAGTTGCGCTGAGGGAGATACTGGTTTTATTTACCAGGGTCTATTAGCGTTTGAGCATTTGCGTCTTGATGTTGGCACTCTGCCCGAGTTACCCGTTAAAGTGATGTTGAATGTAGGTAACCCTGAGCGCGCTTTTTCTTTTCAAGCGCTACCCAATGCCGGTGTTGGTTTAGCCCGCTTAGAATTTTTAATATCAAATACTATTGGTATTCATCCTCAGGCACTCCTCGAGTTTAATGCGCTATCCGATCAAACTCTAAAAGAAGCCATTCGTGAGAAAACGGCCGCTTATGCCTCGCCAGTTGACTATTATGTCGAGCGGCTTAAAGAAGGAATCGCTACCATTGCCGCCGCATTTTACCCCAAGCCCGTCATTGTGCGCTTGTCTGATTTCAAATCCAATGAATATGCCAATTTATTAGGCGGGGCACTCTATGAGCCATATGAAGAAAATCCAATGTTGGGCTTTCGTGGTGCTTCACGCTATACCGCAGCCAATTTTGCTGCGTGTTTTGCGTTGGAATGTGAGGCCGTGAAGCGGGTGCGTGAAGCGATGGGTTTAACGAATGTTGAGATCATGATCCCGTTTGTACGCACATTAACAGAAGCTGCTGCCGTTGTCGATCAGTTAAAACGAAATGGTCTTGAGCGCGGTAAGCAGGGGTTACGTGTGATCATGATGTGTGAGTTACCTTCTAATGCGCTATTAGCACGTGAATTTCTAGATTACTTTGATGGATTTTCTATCGGCTCAAATGATCTTACTCAGCTGACGCTGGGTTTAGACCGAGACTCCGGTTTGGTCGCCACGCAATTTGATGAACGCGATCAAGCGGTGAAGATCTTATTACACTTAGCCATTACCGCCTGTAAAGAGGCTAAAAAATACATCGGTATTTGCGGACAAGGACCGTCTGATCATGCTGACTTTGCTGAGTGGTTAATGCAAGAGGGCATCGAGAGCTTATCGCTAAATCCTGATTCTGTGTTAGAAACCAGTTTATTTTTGGCGAAGGCTTTAACATGCAACACCTAGATCCGATTGCCGGAGTGTTGTTTTGGATTATGCTAATTTTCTTCTTGGGCTTACTCGGTCGTTATGTGGCGAATCGCTGTAATCAACCTGCTGTTCTAGGTGAGCTGTTGATGGGGGTTATCCTTGGCAACGTGTGTTATTGGTTGAGGCTACCTACGATGGTGATTTTGCGCGAGGGATCAGCAGTGTTTACCATCCTTAATCACATATTAGCTGGTGAATCACTTGCTGACACCGCAGTTAGCTCAGGTATTTTGGCTATTCTTCAAACTAATCAGGCTTTCTCGGTACTGCAAGTAGCGCAAGCGATTGATATTTTTTCACGCTATGGCATCTTATTTTTGTTGTTCATGGTCGGATTAGAAAGTTCGATTGATGAGATTAAGCAAACCGGACAAGAGGCATTTATTGTTGCTTTAATTGGGGTTGTTTGCCCAGTTTTCTTGGGTTATGCAGTGATGACGTATTTATGGCCTGAGTTTGATTTTAAAACCAATTGGTTTGTAGCTGCTACGTTATCGGCTACGAGTGTCGGTATTACCGCACGCGTGCTGAAAGAGTTAAAAAAAATGCGCACACGTGAGGCAAAAATTATCCTTGGAGCGGCTATTATTGATGATATTTTGGGGTTGTTGATTTTAGCAGTGGTAAGCAATGTAGCCATTAGCGGTGTAGTTGACGCTTTCGTGTTAGTACGCTTAGTGAGTGTTGCGGTAGGTTATTTTGTGCTGGTTTTGTGGTTGGGACCTTGGGTACTAAGGCAGTTGGTGCGGGGATGTAATTTCTTAGATTTATGGGAAAGAAAATTAGTCGTCGCTTTTTTATTTTTAATGTTGCTGTCTTGGTTGGCAACTTGTGCGCAATTGGCTAGTATTATCGGGGCATTTATGGCAGGTCTTATAATTAGTGATGACTATTTTGATGAGCAGACGAGTAGCAGCCGTCGCACGGTCATTCATGAATTAATCGCCCCGTTGGAAGCTTTGTTAGCGCCGTTGTTTTTCATGTTAATTGGCATGCAGGTTAAATTGGAATTATTTCTTAATTGGCACGTAGCTATTATTGCCTCTTCATTGATTTTCGTTGCGATGGTTGGCAAGTTAATGAGCGGGTTAGGTGCATCAAAGAATGAGGATCGCTGGCTAATTGGCATTGGGATGCTACCTCGTGGAGAGGTCGGTTTAGTATTTGCAGCAATTGGCCGTACGTTGGGTGTGTTAACCGATCAATTATTTTCAGCCATTATTTTGATGGTGATAGTCACCACTTTGTTGGCTCCAACGTGGATTAAGTGGCGTTTCAGTCGCCAAGTGCAGAAAAAATTATGCCATTAGTCGAAGTGGATATCGCCTTAGCTGAAGACATGGGTGCGGGCGACATCACCGCGCAATTATTAACCGAAGAGGCAAGCTTGGAAGCGGTTATTTTAACGCGCGAGCCAATGGTGATGTGTGGACAAGCTTGGGCCGAAGCCGCCTTTTTGCGCGTTAATGCGTCGATTGGCGTGAAATGGCTAGTGGCTGAGGGCGCCTATTGTGCAAAACCTGCTGTGTTAGCCAAAATTTCAGGCCCTGCCCGCGGTGTATTAACCGCTGAGCGTACCGCCTTAAATTTCTTGCAAACGCTCTCGGCTACTGCTACCGTAACGCGTGATTATGTGCTGAGAGTACGTGGTACCGGCGTGACGATCCTTGATACGCGGAAAACCTTACCGGGTCTTCGTCAGGCACAAAAGTATGCCGTACGTTGTGGCGGAGGGACTAATCATCGTATGGGCTTATACGATGCTTACTTAATCAAAGAAAACCACATTAAAACTTACGGCTCGGTGCGTGACGTCATTGAGCAAGCACGCACACTCCGACCAGACTGTTTTTTAGAAATTGAGGTACAAACCCTCGACGAATTACAACAAGCACTTGCCGCATTACCTGACCGCATTTTGTTGGATAATTTTAACTTAGCCATGTTGCAAGAGGCCGTGGCAATGAATCAACCCAAGCGAGTGTCCTTAGAGGTTTCTGGTGGGGTGAATCTTACCAATCTCGCCGCCATAGCGGCCACTGGAATTGATTATATTTCTATTGGTGCCTTAACGAAATCAGTGCGGGCCATTGATTTAAGCTTATTAGTTGAGCGGGTCTTATGAGTTTGCGTGTCGTATTAACCGGGGGAGGCAGTGCGGGTCACGTTAATCCGAACATTGCCTTGATTGAGGTGTTGCGCGCGCGTGGCATGGACATTAATTATTTAGGTTCAAAGGATGGGGTGGAGCGCGCTATGATTAGTGCGTTAAACATTCCTTATTACGCGGTGCGTTCTGGTAAATTACGCCGCTATTTTAGTTGGAAAAATTTTACTGACCCCTTGAATGTGTTGCTAGGTATAGGGCAAGCGTATCGTTTAATCAAGCGACTAAAACCTCAGGTTGTGTTTTCCAAAGGTGGTTTTGTGGCCCTACCAGTTGTTGTGGCTGCCTGGCTCAATCGGGTACCAGTAATTGCACATGAATCCGATCTAACGCCAGGACTCGCCAATCGTTTAAGTCTGCCGTTTATTAATCGTTTGTGTGTTACCTTCCCTTACACTCGGGTCGGTAAGCGTCATCAACACAAAGTCATCGTGACCGGCACGCCAATTCGCTCAGCATTGTTACAAGGCTCAGTTGAGCGAGGGCTTGCTCTATGTGGTTTTTCTGCCACGATCGATTGTCTTTTGGTGATGGGGGGGAGCTTGGGCGCACGCCGTGTGAATGAATGTGTTCGCGAAGCGTTGTCTGCTTTGACGGCTCGTTATCAAGTCATTCATTTGTGTGGCAAAGGCAATATTGATACAACGTTATTAACCATGACGCGTTATCGACAATTTGAATACGTCGAGGCTGAGTTAGCCGATTTGTTGGCTGCCACGCACGTGGTTATTTCGCGTGCCGGTGCTAATGCGTTGTTAGAAATATTGGCATGCGGCAAGCCGCACGTGCTCATTCCGCTGCCCCGCGCGGTTAGCCGAGGTGATCAAGAATTAAATGCGCGTTATTTTGCGCAACTGGGTATCAGTGAAGTGGTTGAACAACCGGACCTAACGGTCGATACGCTATTAGCGGCTCTAGGCCGTATTGAACAGCAGTACAACGCACGGGTCACCAGCATTGCAAACCTAAACATCCAATCGGCGACCGCGCAAGTGGTCGATTTAATTTTGCGCACGGCGCGAACTGAATAAGGTGAAACACATGAGCCGAAGCATGGTGAGGTGCTGGTTGTTAGGTCTGTTGCTGCCGATAAGCGGTTGCCAGCTGCTCTTACCGTCGGTTCCGGTTGAGCAAGACGGCGCGCCACCAGGACCCCCACCGCGTTGGTTTAAGGCTATTATTCCACAGCATGAACCACTCAGCCGTTATGGTAATCCGAGCAGTTACAGCGTAAGAGGTCAGCGTTATCGTGTCATGCATTCAGCGCGTGGTTACCATGCACGGGGGTTAGCGTCGTGGTATGGCACTAAATTTCATCATAAACGCACTTCCAGTGGTGAACCTTACGATATGTATGCGTTAACTGCCGCACATAAAACGTTGCCGCTCCCAACCTATTTGCGGGTAAAAAATTTAGATAATGGTCGCGTGACCATCGTAAAAGTCAATGATCGTGGTCCTTTTCATAGTGCTCGAATACTTGATTTGTCGTATGGTTCAGCCGTGAAGTTGGGCTTATTTCCAGGTGGGGTTGCGCACGTTGAGTTAGACGCGATTGTTATTGGTGCAGAGCCGAAAACGAAGAAAGCACCAGACAACCAATCGTCCAGTGAACATTATTATTTGCAAGCAGGGGTATTTACCCAACGTGCATCTGCCGCTAATTTTCGTCAACAGCTTAGTCGTTTTACGACGGCAGTGGTCAGTATTGAGCCGACTAAACAACGTTATGTGGTAAGGATTGGTCCTTTTGCCACGCAACAAACAGCCAATCAATTAAAAAATAAACTACGTGTGCAAGGCTTTCGAGGCGTTTTTTCTTTTAAGCGTTAATCATCTGGGGCAGTAATCACTAAGCGAGTTCCAAGTGTGTTACCAGCCGGCAGTTCAATGAATTCCTCATTGAGCCAACGTGCGTCTTCTGTGAATAAGCGAACGCAACCATGACTGGCGCGTTTTCCGGGCACTTCTTCGCTGCCATGCAACGCATAACCGCGAAAAAAATGCATGCAATAGGGCATTTTCGCTCCTCCGCTCAGTCCATCCGGGCGATAAGGAAACGCGGTTGAAACACAATCGATGTCTTGCTTCCTGATAATATGAAATAAACCTGACGGGGTTTCGCATTGTCCGGTCTGGTGCGGGCACGCCCCCGAGCCAGACGATACAGGCCCCCACCAAACTAGTTCCCCTTCAGGACTGTAAGCTGCCCAGGCTAATTGTGCTTGGTTGACGTAAATAATTTTCTCGCCCATGCCATTGACGTAGCGTGGGAAGGGAGCCACATCGTAAATGGTGAGGCGCTCTAGATGTTTTGGTACCGCAATCCGCATGCCCGGTTGTAAGGGAGTATTCATGCGATTAACCCGTTTCACAAGATCTTGTTCTTCTGCATCTGGGAACAGGGTTTGCCAATCCTCATTCGGTTGAACGTGAAAGCAGAGGTAGTCAGGATCTTGACATAGCCGTTCGGTAAAGCGCGGCTGGGCATAATTGGAGCCAGCAAAGCTTATCAGGATGCCAATTAAAATCAACGGATAGTGTGCTTTCATACACAATACTAGCGGCTAGTGGAAAAAAAACTTAACGTCAAATTACCGTGTAAGTTCAAGTTTTACAGTATAATAGTTTAACCGAATAGAATGGATGAGAGTCGATGAGCTGGTTTAAAAAATTATTGCCGCCAAAAATAAGAACGGAAACTGCACAGAAAAAAGGGGTTCCCGAAGGATTATGGGTTAAATGTGAAGGGTGCAATGACGTTCTTTACCGGGCAGAATTGGAAAAAAATCACTTTGTATGCTTCAAATGCAACCACCATCACCGTTTGACTGCTCGACAACGAATTGCGCGTTTCTTAGACCAATCAGGGCAGGTGGAGTTGGCAGCGGAGTTAGAGCCGGTTGATCGTTTGAAATTCCGTGATTCAAAAAAATACAAAGATCGTATTATCAGTGCTCAAAAATCAACAGGTGAGCGTGATGCCCTAGTGGTCGTCAAAGGAACGTTGCACGGTTCTCCGGTGGTTGTGAGTGCGTTTGAGTTTAATTTCATGGGTGGTTCGATGGGAGCTGTGGTCGGCGAGAAGTTTGTGCGTGGTGTAAATGCGGCTCTCGCCACTCGTTGTGGCTTTGTTTGTTTTAGTGCCAGTGGCGGCGCGCGCATGCAAGAGGGTTTATTTTCCCTGATGCAAATGGCAAAAACGTCGATGGCATTGGCGTATTTTCCGATACAGTTCCGACGTGTAGCGCGCGAGCTGCGTCATGTTGATCGACTGGCGCAGCTGTCCGACGAGACCCGCCGCGTGCCAGGTCGTGCCGCTGGTGAGCTGCTTGCGTTCGAGCAGCACGACGTCGCTCCAGCCGAGCTTGCCGAGGTGATAGGCGATCGAGCAGCCGATCACGCC
>DAIDLK010000019.1 GCA_027449525.1 Legionellaceae bacterium
AATTTCAGGAGTATCTGAAATGACTAAATTAATTTTCTTACTAACAACAGACACTAAATTCGGTTGATTAGCCTTTTGGTAGGTTAATTTTGGCCGTATAAAAGCTAAAAAAGAATCCAGGTAACGTTTAAATTGGCTTCTGGGCGATTGAACCCAACGACGAATCTCACGTGCAGGTAAGGTAATTCGCCAAGAGTTACTTCTAATTAAAGCATTGATCCTAGATTGCAACCTCTGATTCTCACAATATTTTTGGTGCGTAAGCTGCTTTAACGCCTCAATCTGCTTTTCAAGGCTGATTTGTTTTGAACCATTCGTCATGGGTTATAACACCTTATGGTTGATTAACCAGCTCAACCGGTTGCACTTTGTTAGTAGCTTTTAACGCATTCAACCGAATTTGTCTCATGGGGATACCTAATAAGCCTGTCACTCCGTAATCACCCATCTCCGATTTAACAAGCAGCGCATCATGTATCATGTGATGCTGGACATGATCTTCCTGGGTACCATTGGCAATAGCCACATTAATCATGTAGTCACCTTTTGGTAATATCGGCACATCAAATACAAACTCAGCCTGCAAAATTTCCCCAACTTGAGCGGCTACCGGTTGGTTGTAGCAAGTTAAAAAAGTATTATCACCGAATAACGTTTGTCCTAAACGGTCTTTCATAAAAAAACCGATGATGGGTTTGTCCAGCGCTTGCAACGCCACAGCCTTAATCTGCAAAATCACGCGCTCACCGCCAACAACCCATGTTAGCGGATAGCCCACCCTATCCAGCAGACTGACACCAGTGATACGAGCACCTCCAGCACCTAAAGAAGCTGCATTTGGATCAAAACGAAATAATTGGATATCATTGCGCAAATTACTGCGTTGCATGAACTCTAAGCGCTGATCTTTAAATTCGAGCGGCTCTTCGTCTAAACCCGCTGAAGTCAAAAGAGGATTCAAAGATGTCTTACCATTCTGGGCTTCAAATTGTGCTTCTAGATAGGCTTCGCAAACTTGTTTAGGAGTGCCGTTCATCCTCATTTGTCCGTTCTCTAACCAAATTACCCGATGACATAAACTCTTTACACTATTCGTATCATGACTGACAAACAGTACGGTACCCTGCCGCATAAATGTCCTTAAAAAACGCATGCATTTTTGAGTAAAAAAAGCGTCCCCGACCGCTAATGCTTCATCAATAATCAAAATATCGGCATCAACGTGTGCAATTACCGCAAAGGCTAAACGCACTAACATGCCACTCGAATAAGTTTTTACCGGCTGATTAACAAAATCACCAATATCGGCAAAATCAATGATTTGCGTGTATCGCTCTTCAATTTGGTGACGAGTCAAGCCTAATAGTTCTGCATTTAAAAAAACGTTCTCCCGACCGGTAAATTCTGGATTAAAACCTGACCCTAACTCCAACAACGCAGCAATTCGTCCATGTGTCTCCATTTGACCACGAGTTGGATTTAACGTACCACACAGTAGCTGAAGTAACGTTGATTTACCCGATCCATTTCGTCCAATAATTCCTACGGTTTGCCCTTTATTGATCGTCAATGAAATATCTTTTAGTGCCCAAAATTCCTGATAATATTGCCGGTATCTTCCGGCTAGCATTTGTAACAACCGAAAGTGTGGTTTACTGTACATTTGGTAGCATTTGCTCAATCCCTGCGCTTTGATAGCCCACTCACAAGACATCAGCAAACCCCTTACGTGTCGTTTGAAAACAGATAAACCCCGACCAAGCAACTAAGCTAGCCGCAACACTATACACTAAAAATCCTGTTACACTCGGGATCACTCCCCAATACAATACGTTTCGTACCGCTACAAGGGCCGGTGTTAATGGATTGCACAGTAGGATAGATCTGTAAGCAACAGGCAACGATTCAATTGAGTAAAAAATAGGTGACAAAAATAACAGCACCGTCGTTATCAAACCCACTATCTGACTCAAATCCCGCAAGTACACCCCAAGTGCCGCAAACAACCAACTCAAACCTAACGTAAACAACAAAAGTGGTAACAACACTACTGGAAACAACAATATGGTTAGTGGCGGTACCCCAATACAAAGTATGTAAAACAGCAGCCATACAAGTAAGCTAATGCACACCTGAAACAAAGCTGAACCTAGACTCACGCAGGGTAAAATTTCCAGCGGGAATATCACTTTTTTCACGTAATTGGCATGACTAACCACCAAGCCAGGAGCACGATTAATACACTCGGAAAATAGGTTGAAAATAATAAGTCCTGCAAATAACACCAAGGCAAATTCAGTTTTTGAGTCACTACCAGCATTCCAGCGCGCTTTAAACACGACGCTAAAGACAAAAGTATAAATCGCTAACATGAATAATGGCTGAATAAAAGACCAGAACAAACCTAGTATCGAACCACGATAACGGCTTTGCACATCTCGCTTAATTAACGTCAATACAAAAGAACGGTTGCGCCAAAGACTGCCTAGCATAGCAGTAAACGAAGTATTAAAACGTTGCATCAAACAAATACCTCTGCTTTAGTCAATGGAAGTCCCCGTAAATCTTTACTAGACAACAAGGGCGAAGAGAAATCCGGCCAACGGATAGCCAACGTAGGGTCATCCCAGGCTATACACCGTTCATCGGTACTTAACCAATAGTCGGTGGTTTTATACAACATTTGCGCCTCCGGTGACAACACAGCAAAACCATGCGCGAAGCCTTCAGGTATCCAAAGTTGCTGCCTGTTTTCGGCACTCAATACTACACTAACCCACTGCCCAAAACTAGGCGATGTGTGTCGTAAATCAACCGCAACATCCAGCACGCTGCCAGCAATAATTCGCACTAATTTTGCTTGCGGTTGGTGTAATTGATAATGCAACCCGCGCACCACATGCTGTACCGAATGCGAGTGATTATCTTGCACAAAATTTAAAGTGCGCCCGAGTAACTTCTCTAAGCGAGCATGGTTAAAACTTTCATAAAAACACCCTCGCTCATCGCTCATTACGCGCGGCTCAAGCAACACGACATCAGGAATTGCTAAGGGGGTCGCCTTCATGCCACGTGTTCCACTTGCGAGAGGATACGCGCTAAATAGTCACCGTAATCATTCTTTTTTTGTTGGTGCGCTAAACGCTCCAATTGCGCCGTATCGATCCATCCTTGCCGATAGGCAATTTCTTCCAGGCACGCTAATTTTAATCCGCTACGGTGTTGCAGCGCACTTACAAAGGTGCTTGCCTCAAATAATGATTCATGCGTCCCTGCATCAAACCAAGCATGCCCTCGACTCATCAATATGACATCCAGTTGATCGTGTTGTAAATACACGCGATTCAAATCGGTTATTTCTAATTCTCCTCTAGCAGACGGCTTCAGTTGTTGAACGAAATGCACAGCTTGTTGATCATAGAAATACAATCCGGTCACAGCATAATTTGATTTCGGTTGTAATGGCTTTTCCTCAATAGACAACACGCGACCGTCGCAAGAAAAATCTACCACACCGTAGCGCTCAGGATCATCGACTTCACAGGCACACACGCTCGCTCCGAACGATTTGTTCGCCGCATGAGAAAACAATTGTGGCAAATCATGTCCATGAAAAATATTATCCCCAAGAATGAGCACGGAATGATCATCACCCAAAAATTCATGCGCGATTAGATACGCTTGCGCAATACCCTTGGGCTCCGGTTGGGTTGCGTAATGAATGGACATACCCAATGACTCACCATGACTTAATAAACGTTGGTATTGTGCTAAATCACGCGGTGTAGTAATAATCAGTATCTCGCGCACATCCAATAACATTAATGTGCTAATCGGATAATAAATCATCGGTTTATCAAACACCGGTAATAATTGTTTTGATAAGGCTAACGTCGCTGGATACAGGCGAGAACCAAGGCCGCCAGCTAAAATAATGCCTTTACGCTTCATGCTATCTCCCTAAGCGTGTTTTTTTTTGCGATAAAAAGTGATCAACTAAACCTTGCCAATGAACACACGGCCGTTGTAATTGATGAGATAAGTGTTGGGTATCTAAACAAGAATTCAGCGGACGCTTGGCTGGGAGAGGATACTTTGTCGTACTAATCGGCAAAATTTGGTGCGGTTGTAACTGCAATGGCATACCCAACGCCTGTGCTTTTTCCACGACATAGTGCGCCAAAGCATGCCAAGAAGTACGACCACTTGCGGTTAGGTGGGTTAGCCCTTCACTGAACTGGTCAGCAAAGTAGGCTTTCAACACCACAGTCGTCATTTCGGCAATCCATTCAGCTGAGGTTGGCGCGCCCCATTGATCAGCTACAACTGTTAGATGGGTTCGTGTTTTGGCTAGCTGCAAAATAGTATTGATGAAATTGTGCCCTACTAAAGAATACACCCAACTAGTACGTAACACCAAGCCACGACAGCCACTTGTTAATACCGCCAATTCGCCATCGCGTTTTGTTATACCATACACACTCAGTGGATTGGTTGGGTCCGCTTCCACGTAAGAACTATTTTTCTCACCGTCAAACACATAATCAGTGGAATAATGCACCAAAAGTGCATCGTAACGTTTAGCCAATAAGGCGAGCTGATGAACAAAATCAGTATTGACCTGTCGAGCCAATAATGGTTCTTGTTCAGCGCGATCAACCGCTGTGTAAGCCACTGCATTAATAATCACATCGGGTGCATGGTGTAGTAAACACTGTTCAACAAGGCTAAATTGGGTTGCATCGAATTCTGTACGGCCCAAGGCAATTACTTCGCCCAGCACGTGCAAACAACGCAGTAAAGCCTGCCCTACTTGTCCTGTTTTACCTAACACAACAATCTTCATGCCAACGTACCTACCGCCTGCGTTTGCTCTGTAACCGCCGCCCAATCAGTATGAACCAAATACCAATTAACCGTTTTTTCAAGACCAGAGTGAAACGTTTCCCGCGGCTGCCAGCCTAATTCTTGCTGAATTTTTTGTGGATTAATTGCATAACGCTGATCATGTCCTGGTCTGTCAGTGACAAAAGTCATTTGTTCAGCATAACACTTACCATCAGCTCGTGGCCTTTTGCTATCCAGCACCGCACATACCGCAGTGACTACAGAAAGATTGGTGCACTCATTGAGTCCACCCACGGTATAAACCTCGCCCAAACGACCGTTCTCTAGTACTAGTTGAATGGCGGTGACATGATCAACAACATACAACCAGTCACGAATTTGTTGTCCGTTACCATAAATTGGAATCGTTTGACCTGCAAGTGCACGTTGAATAGTCAACGGGATCAGTTTTTCTGGAAATTGGCACGGACCGTAGTTATTAGAGCAATTGGTGGTTATGACAGGTAATCCGTAAGTATGGTAATAGGCACGCACAAAATGATCAGCCGCCGCTTTACTCGCTGAGTAAGGACTATTCGGTCTAATAATGCTTTGCTCAGTAAAAGGCGCATCCATTGCATCTAACGAACCGAAAACTTCATCGGTAGAAATATGCACAAAACGAAAATGTGCCTGCTCTTCAAGAGGCAATTGCGTCCAATAATGCTTCACCGTTTCAAGCAAACGAAACGTTCCCACAACGTTCGTATGAAGAAAGGCTTCCGGATCAACAATGGAACGGTCCACATGACTTTCGGCCGCAAAATGCACAATCGCTCGAATACGGTGCGTGTTTAGCAATTCAAATACAAGGGATTGCTGATTAATATCAGCCTGCACAAACTGATAATTTTTATACGCAGCAACGCTGCTTAAATGATTAAGGTTTGCCGCATAGGTGAGTTTGTCGACATTAATTACCAGCTCATTATTCCGACGTAGCCAATCGATAATAAAATTACATCCAATAAAACCAGCGCCACCGGTGACTAAAATTGCCATTAATTGCTACCCTATTTGTTCTGTAACAGTCTGTACATTGATTGCTTGCATGCGTTGTTTAAAGCTCTCAACCCCGGGTTGATCAAACGAATTAATATTCCAAATCACCCCTTGAATAAAGACCTTGTGCTCGTATAAAGCGACCAAAGCACCCAAGCACCTTGCGTTAGAGGCGCGTAATTGCACGTGAGTAATTGGTATATTACCCGGAATATAACCATTTAATCCTTCATCAGCCAGCGCACCCTGGCTGAATACTTGTTGATGAGCATACTGCATGCGTTGCGTCTCTTCCTCTCGTTGGCGCTGCACGCTAATCATCTCTATCGCCACCCGATGAGTTCCCTGGCACAACAATTGGAAATAACTGTGCTGTCCCTGATTGCCGGAACCACCCCAGACGATAGGGCCTGTAGCATAATTCACCGCACGGCCTTGTTGATCTAATGACTTGCCATTGCTTTCCATATCCAATTGCTGAATGTAAGGAACGAACGCATGCAAAAACTGCGCATAGGTTAACATCACTAACTGATGAATACCCAAAAAATTATTATTCCATACCCCTAATAATGCCAACATGATCGGTAAGTTGCGGGTCACATCCGCATGAAAGCAATGCTCATCCATGGCACGCGCACCCAGTAAAAACTCGACAAAGGCCTCATACCCGATCGCAATGCAAGTGACTAAATTGATTGCCGAACAAATGGAGTAGCGTCCACCAACCCATTCCCCAATAGGGATAACGTGCCGAATACCCAGCGCAAGCGCTCGTTCGGGACTAGCGGTTACTGCAATCACTTGCTGCTCGATAGCCAAAGTTGAACCCAACCAAGCAAATGCTTGGCGTGCATTGCCGAGTGTTTCTGGCGTGGTAAAGGATTTTGATGAAACAATAAATAAAGTCGTTTCAGGATGTAATTGGCTTGTCACACGATGAAACGCTGATGGATCAAAATCTGCAATAAAATGAAAGTTTAACCCAGGTTGAATCAAATCGTGCAGCGCATCTAGGCAAAATTGCGGACCCAATTGTGATCCACCGATGCCAATATTCACGACATCTGTTACGACTGCCCCGGAAGCGCCAAGCCACTGCCTCGCTCTAATTTGCTCAGCAATCAGCCGCATTTGCTCTCGTGCGGCAACCACTAATTGTTTTACGGTAGAGTCTTGTGTATCCATCTCACTCGCTTTAAAGCAACGTAAAGCGGTATGTAACGCTGGTTTATGCTGATTCACAGCATGACCGGCCATCAGCTTTGCGATGGCTTCCTTCACCTGGCACACGTCTGCTAACTCAATTAATGCATTCAGTACAGTTTGATCCAGGGATTGGGTATGAAATGCAAGACTCAGCTCAGGGGTATTGAGCTGTTTAAGCCGTTCAGAACGAATACTTCGATGAGAAGTACGACGGAGCGCATGATTTTCAAGTTGTTGCCAAACGGCCTGCTGGGTTAATAGCATCATGCTAGCATTCTCGGTCCAACGGAAAACTCTAATTTTCACATTGTAACTTTATTTTAAGCATCTTTAAAAGATGCTTACGAAACGATTGATGCAAATTCTCAAAAACTTGCTAGGCTTTAAATAGGTTACAGATAGTTGTTACTTATCATAAGGATAGTCGTCATGCGTTTACTCTGCCCCATTTACACTTGTTTAAGTGGTCTACTTTTATCCATTTTATCGTATGCTGGAGGGGAAATTGCGATCACGATTGATGATTTGCCTTTTGTTAGTGCCTCGTACAAAAACGAGGCAGCGCTCAAACGCACGCATGATCGCTTCATGTCCATGGTGCAAGCACTTGAGGACAATCGAGTCCCAGCAACTGGTTTTGTGATTGGCAGTGCTATTGGTACGGGTGACTGGGAGCTACTGAAAGCATTTCACGATGCTGGTTTTGTGCTCGGTAATCACACTTACTCGCACCTTAATCTTGACCGAAGCAACGTCGATCAATACATCACCGGCATTGCTAAAACAGATAAAGTACTCACGCCCTTTTTATCGCAACCCAAATACTTTCGGTATCCCTACCTTGCCGAAGGACGCGGAGAAACACGGTCAATCGTACAACAGTACTTAGCTGAGCATGGTTATATCATTGCACCAGTTACCATTGACAGCAAAGATTATCGTTTTAACGAAGAGCTATACCACATTGCTTATCGCGCACGCGAACAGTACCTGCCGCAGCTAAAACGACGTTATCTCGCCTATATTTGGCAAGAAACCGAACGAGCTGAACGCCGCGCGCAAGGCAAACCAATGAAACAAATTCTGCTGTTACATGCTAACTTGTTAAATAGCTATTGTTTAAATGATATTTTATTAATGTACCGCGAACATGGGTACCAATTCATTAGTCTGCATGATGCGCTTACTAACCCAGCACCAGCCATTAGTGTGCCTTATGCAGCGAATACGTCACTCAATGAATACTCTACGCATTGCGCAGAACGCCATATTCTATGATAATTGAATTTTAGCAACTACAACTGAAGCCCTATGACCCGACACGTATTTTGCGAAAAATTACAACAACCAAGCGAAGGACTGCTCTCACCTCCTTTTCCTGGCGCACTAGGCGAACGTATTTTTAACCATGTTTCTCAAACGGCATGGAATAATTGGATCAGCCAGCAAACCATGTTAATCAATGAGTACCGTTTAAGTTTAATTGATCCCAAAGCACGTGAATTTCTCTACGCTGAAATGGAAAAATATTTTTTTGGTGAAGGATCAACCCCACCCCCAGGCTTTACTGCTCACGACCAAGAAAAAAACCCACCTAACTCTTGACTCAGAGGCCAACTCAGCGTTTAATACGTACCGTTGTGGCCAGATAGCTCAGTCGGTAGAGCAAAGGACTGAAAATCCTTGTGTCGCTGGTTCGATTCCAGCTCTGGCCACCACAGTTCGGCCTTTTCTATTTGAGATGGTACTCATTATTCGTTTTGTGAATAAAATTAAATGCATTATGAGTTAGCTATTCTGGCCTTAGAGAACGATAGCTTAGTTGACATCGAAGCCCCATCCCCTCCAGTTTTTGAAGAATTTTACGCGTTTATTGACGACGCATTAATACCACCATGCGATACAAACCATTTAACTTCATTGTTGACACACATTGAAAATTTAGAAGAAATGCTCTCTCAAGCGTTAACTCAGCATGGAATGACGCAACAACAAGTAATTGAGGTAAAAAATCAGTTGCTAATGTTATTACAACGCGTTCATGATCGAATCATTGATGCTGATACCAGCGCAGACCATCTGGCGTTAGAAAGAGACTTTAGGATTCATCAGCAGCAATTTTTATGCGCTGTTGGTCAACAACAAACATTCTTGCAACGTGTCTTTGGTTTATCCCTACTTGAATTAGAAGCACAGTGCGAACGTGCACTTTATGGTGTGTTAGTTCTTTATGTTAGTTTAGGAACCATTGCCGCTATCTCTCTACTCGCTCTTATCATCAATTTTGGCCGTAACCAAACCATAAGCAATGTGTGTTCATGGACACTTATTGTCACTTTAGTTCCGCTTGAAATACCCCTGTTTATATTCTACGTCATTTATATTATGACGAACTGCTGTAGACCTTTCATCGATTATTATCACGCTACTATTCCAGAAAATTCTAACATTACTGAAGGGCGGGCCATCTCAGCGTCACTGCTTGGTCTGTTTGCGCAAAATAAACCAAATACTTTGGAAGATTTTAGAAATAATCCAAGTCTACCACTCAAAAATATTCGCGATATTGCATTAAAATTATGGTTATCGTACCTTGCTACAGCTGAGTTGCTGTCATCCGAGGATATTCGACCTGTTTTAGAAGACTATGCGCACTACCTAGAGGCGAACAATCGATCCTTTGACCAAGCAGTGGAAGGAAACTTTGTGGATCGTCTGCTAACATTTCCTGTTGAGCCAGGGCGTTTTCAGCTAAAATCGGCTATTATATCAACTGATGAGGTAACACAAGAAACAACCTTATTAAGAGCGATTGCCTCTGTGAAAAAAGCAAACGAACATTATCTCGTTCCCCCTGTTTAAGACAATAATAGGAGCTTACTGTGGCTAATAACATTATTATTTATAGTTCTTCGCATTGCCCCTACTGCGTACGGGCAAAAGAGTTGCTCACACGCAAAGGGCAACGATTTACTGAAATTTTAGTGGATCAAAATGATGCCCAGCGTGAAGAAATGATCGCAAAAACCAACCGCTATACCGTGCCGCAGATTTTTATTAATGATGAACACATTGGCGGTTGCGATGACTTGTATGCCTTAGAGCAATCAGGAAAATTAGCAGATCTGTTACAATCATGACCATTTAGGGCAATTTAAGGAGATAGTTGCTGATTAAACGGATCATCACGCTGCTCTCTCCTCTTATCTTTCGCACTATCTACAACCAGGAGGGGTGTGTCCCGCCAATCATTGACATAAACCGAGGGGTATCCCGTCACTATTTTTATCGAGGTAGTGACGGTTCTCGCGTCTTGTTCTTGTCGCTTTTTCAACATCCGTAGATTCCTAGCAAATGACTGATAATCTTCCATCGTCACTCCCAGTGCAAAAACGACCGTCACGATCTCGCGCGTTTTAAAATCAACTGGGGCGTTGTTAAACCAACCATAGGGCGATCCTATCATCTTATCGATAGTGCCTAGCACTGGCACCAAGTTCATCGATACATTCCGACCTTGTTGTTCATAGTACTCATGATGAAATCCCGCCCGGTACATCAACCCCGTGCTATTAATTTTATTGAGATCGAAAGAATCGTACGAATAAAGCGTGTGAAACGTTTCGTAAATATTGATGACATCAAACATGCTCGTTAAATTAAAGGGCTGACCCGTCGTCGACTGGCGAATAATTTGCTCATTTCTACCTATCAAACCAGGTGTGGTTACGAAGAGTGTATCAAGTATTTCCTGTTGCCGGCTAAACGCCGGAATGTGGTGAATATCAGCTAAGAAATTATAGGCTGCCATACCGTGTAGTTGTTCATCCAGTAAATCTCGCGGTTTGCCGACTGGGGCCAATACTCGCTCAACTTTTGAGCAAATAACCCCAACCATTACATCCTTGAGTTGCGGATTGCGCGAAAAACTAATAAGTAACGGCGCTGGAAAATTAAAAAATTTCATATGGATTGAACCTAATGAAAAAAAATCACGATTATATACCCAATAAACTTCAAAATGCTATGTTTTCAACATTTGAAAGTTGTCATTAATTCTGGAATTCAATGTATTTCC
>DAIDLK010000020.1 GCA_027449525.1 Legionellaceae bacterium
AAAGCTGCTACCATTAACATCGATGTCAGCATTCATCACGAAGCCTGTCCGTTAGGCTTGGCGCCTACCACTAGCACTACCGCTGCGCTGGTTATGGGGGATGCACTGGCGATTGCCCTACTGCAGGCGCGCGGCTTTACCGCCGATGATTTTGCCCGCTCACACCCGGGTGGCAGCTTAGGAAAAAAATTACTGCTCAAGGTCGATACGCTAAGCCATAAAGCGAGCGACGTTCCTATCAACAATGAACACGATACCGTGCGCGATGCACTCATTGAAGTAACGGCAAAAAAATTAGGTATGACCTGTGTCGTCAATCAACACGGGCGTTTAGTTGGCGTCTTTACCGATGGCGATATTCGCCGCACTCTCACCCAAACGCTCGATATCAATACAACGGCTCTGCATCAGGTGATGTCACGTGAATACCGCAGCATTCAAGCTGATGCTTTAGCGGCTGAAGCACTCGCATTAATGCAACAATACTCGATTACCTCTTTAATCATCACCAATGAACAACAAGAGCCCGCGGCAGTCATTCACATTCATGATCTACTGCGCGCCGGCATTATTTAACTCGGCCAGGACACGCTATGCACGAACTGATTGAAAAAGCCAAACAAGTCAAATGCCTTATTTGCGATGTGGACGGAGTACTCACTGATGGTTTGCTATACCTGGATTCATTCGGCAATGAGCTAAAAACTTTTCAGGTGGCGGATGGTGTTGGGTTAAAATTATTGATGAGTATAGGCATTGAAGTGGCGGTCATTACCGGCTCAACCACGGCGGTCATTGACCACCGTATGCAACAACTCAACATCGAGCACTACTTCAAAGGGCAACTTAATAAATTGACGGCTTTTGAAACCATTAAAGCACGCTTACAACTTCATGATCACGATTTTGCTTACATAGGTGACGATATACAAGATTTAAACGTCATCAAACGCGTTGGCTTTGGTGTCGCTATCGCGAATGCTGTAGACGAAGTAAAACGCGTCGCTACTTGGCAAACCCAAAAAACCGGTGGGCACGGCGGAGTTCGGGAGGTATGTGATTTTATCCTGAACGCACAAGACAAGTACGCGCAAGCTTTGGAGCGTTACATCACATGATTCAAAATGCAAAACAAGCATTAGCATTTGCCTTACTCATGGCAGCACTTGCTACGTTAGGTTGGTACGGTGTAGGTCGTTCACCCAATTACCGACTTGACCCTCACACGTTATCCACCTTACCTGACCATCAAATTACAGCGTTGGAATTGCGTCAGTTTAATACCGAGGGTCAGCTCATTCATCATTTGACGACGCCTTACATGCACCATGTTCCCGAACATAACGAACATTGGGCAAAAACACCGCACCTCAATGCGATAACACAGCACCAACCGAATTGGATAGTGCGTGCGCTCGAGGCTACCGCTTACCTCGAGCATCACCAACAGTACAGTATTTATCGTGGCAACGTAGCACTTGATCATGGCAATACCCATTTACGAGCCTACCGTGCTACCACCCAAAGTGACGCCACCAATCAACTGACCCTTGCTACTGCATTAGGCAATGGAGTACAACAAGCTCAAATATGGGTCAACACGACGGCAAACAAACCACCATTACACGCATTTGCTGACCGTATTCGTTACGAACCACAATCAAAACGGATTGTACTAAGTGGACACGCACGCATTACGCAGGGAAAAGATTCGTTTACTGCACCGGAAATTGTTTACGACCTTGACCGAAAACAAGTGATCACATTACCCCGCACCAAACAACGCACTGAAATCATGATTCATTCTTCTCTAAAGCGAGTAGTACCGCATGCATGAATTGTCAGCACTAAATTTACACAAACGTATCAAATCACGATTAGTTGTTCATGACATTAGCCTTTCGATTCGTTCAGGGGAATGTGTTGGCTTGCTCGGACCAAACGGCGCCGGAAAAACCAGCTGTTTTTACTTATTGGTTGGCCTACTAACAGCGGATCAAGGAGACATCCTCTTAGACGGCCAAGTCATCACGAAAAAAAGCATGGATCAGCGGGCACGTCTAGGGATTGGCTACTTACCCCAAGAAGCGTCTGTTTTTCGTAAAATGAACGTGCAAGACAATGTGTTAGCCATTTTACAATTACGCCGCGACCTCACCCGCGCTCAACGCAGGGAGGAATTAGATAACCTACTCAACGAATTTAATTTACAACCCGTACGAGAAACCCTGGGCATGCGTTTGTCAGGTGGTGAACGACGCCGAGTTGAAATTGCTCGTGCTTTAGCCATCAATCCCACGTTTATCTTGCTCGATGAACCGTTTGCCGGCGTGGATCCAATCTCTGTCATTGATATCAAGCGCATTATTTTACAACTGTGTCAAAAGCAAATCGGCGTATTAATTACGGATCACAACGTGCGCGAAACCCTCGATATTTGCCAACGGGCTTACATCATGAATCAAGGCCAACTGCTGTGCGAAGGAACGCCAGAAACAATTCTTAACAATCAACAAGTACGTCAAGTCTATCTTGGTGAGCATTTTACCTTGTAACGATCTTTTTTTATTTTGTGCTAGATTTAAGGTAGTATCGCTTTTTTTATTAACGATTCGAGACATGACACTATCCTTCGTCACCGCAGAAATACTACAAACGATTGTCGCCTTTGCCGAAAAAAACCATGACGGCCATACGGCGAATTACATTCCAGAATTAGCGAATGTTGATGCCGACATGACGGCTATTGCGGTTCAACAATTGGGGAAAAAGTCACTGTCATTTAGTAACCGCCCCTTAAAAAGCGTCACACTCCAAAGTACGGCCAAACTAATTACCTTAATTGGCTTACTAGAAGAACGTGGTCCACAACAGGTATTTAAATGGGTTAAAGTGGAGCCATCCGGCGATGAATTCTCCTCCATTACACGCCTCGAGCAATTTGGGCCGAAGCCATCAAATCCGATGCTCAACGCGGGAGCCATCACTTTGTGCTCGCACATTCCAGGACAACGTGAACAAGCGTTTGCTTGGCTAGATAGCTGGACTAACCGTCTCTTCAATCAAAGGCTGCGTATTAATCCAACCGTATTTGCCTCAGAAAAAAGCACGGGTGATCGGAATCGCTCTCTAGCTTATTTGTTACAAAGTCGCAGTAATTTAGGCAAAGATGTGACAGAAACACTCGATTTATATTTCTCGCTTTGCTCGTACGAAGCCTCACTGGAACAAATGCTCTACCTACCAACACTGCTGGCTAATTTAGGCCGTGATCCCATCACCCAACAACCTGTGATTTCGCCCGAAACGTGTAAAATTACGCTAGCGATTATGGCAACATGTGGTTTATACGACGAAACCGGCACGCACATGGTGCGTACCGGTATTCCTGCTAAAAGCGGTGTTTCCGGTTACACGATTGCCTCTTTACCGGGCAAAGCGGGGATTGCCGTGTTAAGTCCGCGTGTGAATGCTAAAGGGAATAGTATTCGCGGTGAACTCATGTTAGAACAATTATCACAGCGAATGAACTGGCATTTTGCCGTTCCTTAAGGAAGCCAGCGCATGCCCATCAGTTTATTTGAATTGTTTTCGATTGGCATTGGCCCGTCTAGCTCGCACACGGTTGGTCCAATGCGCGCAGCGAATGCCTTTTTATCGCAGATAGACCTGCAACAAGTCAACCGTATCCAAGTTGAGCTGTTTGGTTCGCTGGCCCTAACCGGTAAAGGGCATGCCACTGATAAAGCCATCTTGAACGGATTAACTGGCGAACGGGCTGAAACAGTCAATACCCAAACGTTTACTTCACGCGCAAAGACAATTATCAGCAACCAAACCCTCTGCCTGGCGGGAGAAAAAAACATAGGCTTTATCGAAGCACGCGACTTATTGCTCCATCAAAAAGAGCGTCTACCGTTCCACAGTAATGGTATGCGTTTCACAGCTTATAATGAATCAAATAGAGAACTAATTAGTCAAGTTTTTTATTCAGTAGGCGGTGGATTTATTGTGACAGCCGAACAGGCTGCCAATACGCCTAGCGCGCAACCCGAGCAGGCAATCCCCTATCCATTTGAATCAGCCGCCGAATTACTAACCCTTTGCCAACAGCACCATCTCAGTATTGCTGAGCTGATGTTGCAAAATGAACGCACGTGGCGCACAACGGATGTCATTATTACCCAGATAAAGTATATCGCGCACATCATGCAAACTTGCATCACGCAAGGCTGCGAGCACACTGGCACCTTGCCGGGCGGACTCAACCTGCGCCGGCGTGCGCCAGAGTTGTATCATAAATTAACTCATCAACAAGGCGTTTGCAGTATTTTTGAGGCGTCGGATGTCATGAATCGGCTCAATGTATACGCCATCGCCGTAAATGAAGAGAATGCCGCCGGTGGACGAATTGTCACAGCACCAACCAATGGTGCGGCCGGCGTGATTCCCGCTGTCATGCGCTACCTGCAAGAGGCGCATCAAAAAATCAGCGATGCGGACTTAACCACTTATTTTTTAACTGCCGCTGCCATTGGTATTTTATACAAAAAAGGTGCATCTATTTCTGGCGCAGAAATGGGCTGCCAAGGTGAGGTAGGTGTTGCCTCCTCCATGGCGGCGGCCGCGTTGACTGCCGTATTGGGTGGTTCACTACAACAAATCGAAAATGCTGCAGAAATTGCAATGGAGCATCACTTGGGCATGACGTGTGATCCAATTCAAGGCTTAGTACAAATTCCTTGTATCGAACGCAACGCGATGGGTGCAGTAAAAGCGGTGAATGCCGCGCGCATGGCGCTGATGGGCAACGGTGAGCATCGTGTGTCATTAGACAAAGTGATTAAAACCATGCGCCAAACAGGTCTTGACATGCAAAGCATTTATAAAGAAACCTCACTGGGTGGTTTAGCGGTTAATTTTCCTGAATGCTAATACAACTACCGAGCGTTTTGAGCGGCAGCGTCAAACGTGTATAATACCTTACCACTTTTGCTGCTTAATAAATCATGAGTTTTATCACAAACGACCTAAAACGAGTGCTGGAACAATTGCAGGCCGGCAATATTGCCGCAATTCCTACTGAAACCGTCTATGGCCTCGCGGCAGACGCTGCCAATGAAGCGGCCATCAAAAAAGTATTTGCTACCAAAAACAGACCGATAGATCATCCGTTAATCTTACATGTCGCACCTCACTGGGATCTCAGCACCTGGGTTTCCAGCGTACCTGAGTATGCCCATGCGCTAATAGAGGCTTTTTGGCCTGGCCCTCTAACGTTGGTTTTACCGCTAAAAACAGGCGCTCTTCATCCCCTTGTCACCGGCGGGCAAAACAGTATTGCTATTCGCGCACCTAACCATCCGCTCGCACAAACCTTGTTACAACAATTGGGTCGCCCCCTTGTCGCGCCATCGGCGAATCCTTTTGGTAAAATTAGCCCCACAACAGCGGAGCATGTGCAGCAGAGCTTCCCAGATCAGGATTTTCTCATCCTAAATGGCGGTCGCTGTTCGATTGGTGTTGAATCAACAATCGTGAGCGCGCTGGAAGCTGAGACCTATCAAATCCTGCGACACGGTACACTCAGTGAACAACGAATTGCCAACGTGGCGTCGGTGCGACGCACCAATCAAGTAAGCGCTGTGCGTACCTCAGGACAATTAGCGACACACTATCAACCCCAAAAAAAACTCTATTATACCGATAGCCTCGTAACCGCTGCTCACAGTGGGGCCTATTTACTATCGTTCTATCCTCATGCAAACGCTAGGTATCAGTTTCCAAACAATGGCCAACAGGCGGCCTATGAACTTTACTATCAACTCAGAGTAGCGGATCAATCAACAGCTGATTATATGGTCATTGAACTACCACCCGAAACCGAAGACTGGCTGGCTTTGCGCGAAAAAATCATCAAAGCCGGCGCGCCTTTGCCTCCTACACGTCATGCGCTGTCTCACCAACACGAGTGATTGCATGCCAACCTATTTTAACTATATTACGTTAGAGACCGAAGCTATTACGAGTGCCGCAGCATTCTATCTCGTCCCGGTTGGAGACAATCGATTCAAACTCATCGTATCTCCCGAGCCATTAGCCAACCTAACGCGTGATTGCCTCACCCATAGCGATCGATATTGGCTACTAACTTGGGCGCACATTGAACCTCATGTGGCACAACTTTTTCCGGAGAATCACTTGCGCGATGCGCCACTGACCGGTGCTGAAGTACAAACCTTGTTTGGTTTTAATCAGAATCAACTAGAGCAAAATCGCCGGCTGTTTTTACAAACGTTCATCGATAGCAATAACCTGCCAGCGATGATGACTCGTCTAAGGACCTCTAACGATAACGAGATAATTCGTTACGTTCTCAACCATGTCTTGACAACAGGACCCAGCGCTGATCAGTCAGTCGCGTTTTGACTAGCCTCGACACCTGAAGGCCAAGCCCTTCTGGCAAATAATGCATATCGATTAGCAAGCTTCATCAACCAAGAAACGCTCAATCGAGTTGTTGCCGAAGGACATAATGTAGGCCAGTCAGTTGCTTTTTGGTTGAGCATCAATTCACAAAGTCGAACTATTTTAGCGGCCAATCACTACCTATTAGCTAATTTAATTCATAAAGCAACGCTCAATCAGGTGATTCCTGCCGGACGTGGTGTTGGCTATTCAGTTGCTTATTGGCTGGCTGCAAGCATTGATGGTCAAACCCTCCTAACAGTTCATCAAAACCGCTTGGCCAATTTAATCAATCAAGAAACGCTCAATCATGTTATCGCGGAAGGACCTAATGCTGGCCAGTCAGTTGCTTATTGGCTGCCCCAAACTCCAGAAGGCCGAGCTTGTTTAGCAGCTCATCACAACCGCCTGGCCAATTTAATTCATCAAGAAACGCTCAATCAGATAATTGCTACCGGAACTCTTGCAGGCCGATCAGTTGCATTTTGGTTCGCCGTCACTTCAGAAGGTCAAGGCATTTTAGCAGCTCATCAAAACCGCTTAGCCAATTTAATCAATCAACAAACGCTCAATCAAGTGATTGCCCAAGGACCTCGTGCAGGCCAGTCGGTTGCTTTTTGGCTGGCTACCACGCCAGAAGGTCGAGTTCTATTAACGGCGAATCAAAATTATTTGTTGAACCAAATCACCTTAGGAACTTTCACTCACATTATCCCCATAGGACCGCGCGCAGGCCAGTCGGTTGCTTCGCACCTAACCCCATCTCGTCGTGCGACGAATCCAAACCGTTTATTCAACTTGACCACCAGGCGTGAGCCGGCGACAGAAGGCTCATACAATGACCTTAGTAACAGTTGTTGCGTCATCAGCTAGCACGGAACTGTCATTCTCATGGGTTAGGATTTGATTGATAACGAAATCATAACAAAACCGTCTTTCGAGCACTAAGTTGGTTTGACACATGCGCCTCTGTACTACTCCATTAAATTAATTTTGTCTTTTATGGTTGGGTAGAGTCGTTTCAATTTTATCCTGGCGTCCTCGGTAGTAAATTGCCAATTAACGACATAAGCATTTTTATTTCGATACTCCACCCAAGCTTTAACTTCACGCTCAACCTCATCCATATTATCTAATCGTCGATTCAAGCACTGACGAAAAAGATGACTCAACTCAATTTCGGCCATATTTAACCAACTACCATGCTTAGGTGTATAATGAAATTCTATTTTTTCAAGAATTTTTCTTGCATGAGCTGGCTCTAGCAACTCATATAGCGCCGCACCCGTATGACTATTTAAATTATCAACGACCAGTTTAATTTTTTGAGCATCAGGATAATGCACTTCTACAAGTTCTCGTATGTGCTTGGCCCAATCCAGCCTTGTTCTACGCTCAGCAACATTGACGTAGCGTTTCCCGGTTAGAGGTTCAAAGCTCAGAAAAATATTACTCACCCCATTTTTTTCATAACTTGTATCAAACCGTTCAAGTTTTCCAGGTTTGGCTGATGTACCTTTTATCTTGGCTTTTTCGTGCTGCTTATTTGATTCGTCCATGCAAATAACAGGATATGCTGGATCGTATGCTTGCTTGTAAGTCTCTAAAATATCTTCCATTCTACAAACAAATGCAGCATTTTGTTCGGGAGGAATGCACCATTCCTTTGTTAACCAAGGCTTAAGTTCATTTTTTTTAATGTATTATAAACTGTGACTGAAGATATTTGATCCACAATATTTAATCGAATTAATTCATCAGCAAGTAGTTGAAGGGTCCAAGACTTTCGACCTGCGGGTGTTTGACCGCAACATAGTGCTATTAGGCGCGCTTCTCCTTCACCATCTAGGGTTCTTGGCTTGTGTTTTTTATGCGCCTTACGATATAGTGCCGCTTCAAAACCTTCTTCCGTATACCTTTGTCTTACCCTATGAACCGTTCTTTGATGAACGTTTAAATTTTCCGCTATAACAACAGCTCTCAAACCTGGACCATCAGCACTGCAATCTGCTTGTAGCATGATATTTGCATGCATAATTACTTTTGCTTGATGCTTGCCATTGCGTACTACTTCAATTAATTCTTTTCGTTGCTTCTCTGTTAATTTTACTTTATACGCCATCGTCCTTGACCTCAGATAAAAATCTAAAGTCTAATCAATCTGGAATCAAAAGACAAAATTAATTTAATGGAGTAGTACAGAGATTTATGGTATAAAAGTGTTCAATTACACGCCGAAGAGATTCAACCACCCATGACCATCCGCTTGCCCATGCGCTTAAAGCGTTTACGCCAGAACCCAACGGTACGCGCGATGTTGCGGGAAACCCAGTTGCACCCAAATCAGTTCATTGCACCGCTGTTTATTACTGAAATTCACCATGAAAAACAAGCTATCAACAGTATGCCAGGTGTGCACCAGCTACCGCTGAATGCACTAGTCGATGAAATACTAATACTAGCCGATTTAGGTATTCAAGCCGTTCTCCTTTTCGGCTTACCAGCACACAAAGATGCCTACGGCAGTAGTGCACTGGACCCACAAGGCATCATTCAACAGGCGATTCGTTTGATCAAACATCACCAACCCCAATTACTCGTCATTGCTGACGTGTGTTTGTGCGAATACACCGAACACGGCCATTGCGGACTACTCCAACATGAACGCATCGATAATGACCTAACGTTGAATCAATTAGCTCAAATTGCCGTCAGCTATGCCGCTGCCGGTGCCGATTGGGTTGCGCCTAGTAGCATGACCGATGGCATGGTAGCGGCTATTCGACACGCGCTCGATAGCGCTCAATATACTGACGTAGCTATTCTCAGTTATGCCGTAAAATACAGTTCGAGCTTTTATGGCCCTTTTCGTGAGGCTGCACTTGGCGCACCCCAATTTGGTGATCGAAAAACGTATCAAATGGACATCGCAAATGCACAAGAGGCATTACGTGAGGCGCAGCTGGACATCACCGAAGGCGCTGATTTAATTATGGTGAAGCCAGCCGGGCACTATTTGGATATTATTCATCGCATCAAGCAGCATTTTCCAAGTATACCGTTATGTGCCTATCAAGTCAGCGGTGAATACGCCATGATCAAGCACGCCGCTCAAAACGGGTTAGTGGACGAAACAGCTGCTATGCTCGAGAGTCTCATTGCCATTAAACGTGCTGGCGCTGATCTGATAATCACCTATTTTGCAAAACAAATTGTGGCCTTATTAAAGGAATAAATTCATGCCAAAAGCCGTTATTTTGCTGTCGGGTGGACTTGATTCCACTACATGTCTAGCGTTTGCCGCATCAAAAGGCTATGCCTGCTATGCACTGAGTGTTGCGTACGGACAAAAACAAGCCGCTGAACTCGCAGCGGCAAAACGCGTGGCCCACCAGTTTTCCGTGGTACAGCATGAGTTAATTACCCTACCCATTGGTCATTTAGGTGGCTCAGCACTGACGGATGCTGCAATTACCGTGCCGGATTACTCCCCCACCCTCTCAAATAACATACCCATTACTTACGTTCCGGCACGCAACACCATTCTACTAGCCATTGCACTAGGATGGGCTGAAATAATCGATGCTGAAGCCATTTTTATTGGAGTTAATGCCGTCGATTATTCAAATTATCCTGATTGCCGGCCAGAATACATCCATGCCTTTGAAACCATGGCAAATTTAGCAACTAAACGGGCTACCGAGGGAGAGAAATTTACCTTGCACACACCACTGATTCATTTAACCAAGGCAGAAATCATCCAACTCGGCCACAACCTTGGTGTGGATTATGCCCAAACAGTTAGTTGTTATCGTGCAAACGACGCAGGTTTGGCGTGTGGCCGCTGCGATAGCTGTTACCTGCGAAAAAAAGGTTTTGCCGAAGCCAACGTACCAGACCCTACGCGGTATGTTTAAGGGACAGAAATAATCAACAATAATTTGACCATGCCACGGTTTTTGCTTCGATTAACCTGCAGTTGTTCAATGGTAAATGCATAACGAGCGCTCATGGCGTTTAACCAACTCATCAAGGGCACGTACGGTACCTCATCAAAAGTAAGCTGGATCCGCTTGGCCGTGGCTTGCTCGAGATGAGAAGGAAACGCCCTACAGGCCGTTTGCATCAAACTTGCAGAAAGTACACTGAGTAGTTTTGGACCACTCAGTTGCTGAGGCGCTTGTTTTTTTTCTAAAAAAGGCTCAACTTGTTGCATCCAGGCGAGCGTACTGCGGGCGTCTAATAACTGACGTTGTGCCGACTGAGTCGCCTGTCGCAAGGGGTGATACCAACCAAAATAGATGACTGCCAATGCTAGAAATAAAGCGGCAATTAACACGAGCAATTGCTCTCGTTCGTTGAGTTGTTGCCAATAATTCATCAATCGCTCTTTCATTCTCGTAACTCCAATACCGCCCGCACGACCTGATCGCTTGTCTGAGCACTGAGTTGCAACACCTGCATTTCAGCCTGCTTTAACGCATTTTCTAACTGTTCTAAGCTGGAAAAATCAGCACAGCGTAATTGAACCACAAGCTTGTGATC
>DAIDLK010000021.1 GCA_027449525.1 Legionellaceae bacterium
GCCTCGTCGTCGTTCCATAACGGCTTGTAATAAGGGCGGTTCTACTTCAGAGAGAATCATGTCGTATAAATCGTTGATTGATTTATTTTTGTTTTCGGCTAGAAAACGTGTAACGAGGCTATATACGAGTTCCTGTAAATTTTGATCCTGCTTGATTATATCAATTGACAAAGGTGTTGCATCAGTGGCAGCCATCATAACATCCTTATTGTTAGTTAATTCAACTCATACCTCTAAAAGGTGAATTTCATTTTACCTGAAGAGAAAATGATTATCTAGACTATTTCTGAGCTTTAATGAGGTCTCTCAGGTAAGGAATTGCGCACCAGCCGATTGCTCCTTCAATGATTAAAACGAGCCCCAATAAAAAAGCAAAAAATTTGCTCATGCCTGTCAACACCGCAAAAATTAAGATAGCACCAATAACGACGCGGTTTAGGCGATCAGTTTGATCAATATTGCATTCTTTATTCCACATCATAACCTCCAAGTTAAAGTGAGAAGCAAACAATACCCATTTAGTTATATCATAGATAGTTGTACGGGACAAAAATCCTTATTACAATGAAAAAAGACTGATTATCCATAGACTCAATGAAAACTAAATTCATTCTTTTCGCCGGAGTTTGTTTATTGGGTTTGGCGATTATCATCCATTTCAAGCCGCATCCTACCAACTCGTCGGATCCCACTCAGTTACGTGAGGCTACTTTTGCTGACCTGCCACACTGGTCTAGCGCAAAGACTAGCCGGTCATTACAAGCGTTTAAAAGATCGTGTCGAGCGTTTTTACACCAAGCGCCGCAGCAGGCGGTTGGTAATGACATGATTGTCCTGCAAGCTCAAAATTGGTTCCCGGCTTGTCGTGCTGCAATGGCTCTTTCTGAATCTGTTTCGTCGTCTCAGGCGCGGAAATTTTTTGAGACGTGGTTCACACCCGTATTTTTTGCCAAAGGCAAGCCAATCACGGGATTATTTACTGGCTATTATGTGCCGCAATTTCCCGGTAGCCTCGTGCAAACCAAAGAGTACTCCGTACCAATTTATACTGCACCGCCCGACCGCATTGTGGTAAAGCTGCATGATTTTGATGCTAGTCTTCCGCGTCGGACATTAGTCGGTCGATTACGTCATCAGCAATTACTGCCTTACCCGACCCGGGCAGAAATTAATCAGGGTGCCTTGGGTGGTCAAGCTCACGTGTTAGTTTGGGTAAAAAGCGCTATTGATCGCTTGTTTTTAGAGATCCAGGGATCGGGTCAAATTCAATTGCCTGACGGTGAAATGATGTACCTTGGCTATGCTGGTGGTAATGGCGCACCCTATACCCCCATTGGCCGAGTACTGGTTCAACGGGGGCTCATGCCTCAAGAGCAAGTTTCTATGCCCAGTATTCGCGCCTACCTTGAAGCACACCCAGAGCTTGCAGAGGATATTATTAATCAAAATCAATCCGTGGTTTTTTTTAAGCGTTACCGGGCGAGTGATGCGTTGGGCACGCAGGGAGTAGCTTTAACGCCAGGTTATTCATTAGCGGTTGATACGCAATGGGTGCCACTCGGCTGTCCAGTTTGGCTGCAAACAACTCGCCCGGATGCTAAGACTGAAAATCAGCTTCCATTCTCCCGCTTGCTGGTTGCGCAAGACACCGGTGGTGCTATTCGTGGCAGCGTGCGTGGTGACGTTTTTTGGGGTAGTGGTGTCACCGCTAGCTTAATTGCTGGCAAAATGAAAAATTCTGGCCGCTATTGGCTGCTATTGCCAAAACCAGTTCGGCTAAATTGATTCAATATTGTTTGAGAAGTTGGTTCAACCAGCAGAGCTTTTAAGCGTCGATTCGTTTGGTAGATGCTGGAAGTTTCTAGCACATTTGGCATCTTTTTTGTTCGTTCGTTTAAGGCCTCAATGAGAGTGGTTGCGGCCAGAATTTTTTGTTGCCTAGCGTGCCGTGATCCATGAAAAAATCCAACTGTCTGGGACTTATTTTGTTGATAGGCAACATATTTATTTAATTTATCAATGAGGGGCGTGGTGTCAATGGATGGGGTGTCTTGTGCTGGTAGACTAGTTTTGAATGAAGTCAATGTTTGCATCAGCGTCTTGAGGTGCTGATTGTTGGTTTGTTGTTTTAGCAGATCGACTTCGTCAATTAGCCGCTGAACTTCGTCAGTTACTCGCGCTTGGTAGACACGTAAACTTTGCGTTTCTTGCAACAAATGATTGCTTTGAATACTTTTCAAAAACGCTTTGGTTGAAGCAATAGCTTGTTCCACTGTTTCGACGCATTGGCTTGATGCCTCAATCACTAATTCTGGCGCGGCAGAATTAATTCCAAGTAGGATTGGATAATTCGCTGTTGTTTGAAACTGTTTGGCTTCGCGGCAAATCAACAATTTAACGCTGGGTGGATTAACATCGTGCACCATGTCCACGCGTAACGCATTCGTAAGTGAGATTAAATCAGTTAGCGCGTGCGAATTATTCAGTGGATCGTTGATGGTGCGCTCATCACCATCGCTACCGTGCAACAAAGCTTGGCTGGTGATGTCGCTAAACGAATGAGTTGGATGATAATGCAATGTTTCTAGCGTAAATTGAACGATACGCTGTTTAATCACCGCATCCACCCGGAGATTGTTCGGGTCAGCCCAGACCGCCAGCTGTTTCACGAACAGCATGCGATACACGATGTATTCCTGACTGTGTTGAAATGGTTTTTCCCAACTAAGAGAAACATTATAGTTATTTAGTGAGCAGAGAAAATTAAATGAAGCGTTGAGGTAATCATTGAGCTGACTAAGCGTTAGTGATTGGGCGTCGATTGGCGGGCTTAGATTGGGCAAACCCAACAGTTTTCGGTAGTGTGTATCACCCTTGCACACTAAATTGCCTGCAGGAAGTGTGTTCAATTGATCGTTAATTCGTAAGGCGATCGCTAATAAACCTCGGTAGGGGTGATGTTCATCGGCTGGAGTGGTTTTATCTAAAATCGGTGTTAGTAGTCTTGCATGCTCTAAATCGCTAGCTAATCCACCTAATCCACCGGTAGAAATTGGTTTTGTGTAGAAATCAATCAAAACTTTCGGCAATGTTTGGTTGAATAACGTGAGCGGAAGATGACCAACTATTTCTAATACTTGTTCTTTAATTTTTTGCACCAAGTTAAATGAACGAATAAATGCCTCGTTGGCTGGGTCGAGCAGATACGTCTCGGTGTCTTCTAGATACTTCCTAAGTTTGGTTTGTATTTTTTTATTCGGCTGATTGTTGATACTCTTCACTAATGCCGAAACCAGAGCATCGGTCTGTTGAAAAGACTGCTCAATGAGTTGGCGCATGTCGTTAGCCAAATCGATTTCAACTAGTTTATTATCCCGATAGCGACTGGCAAATTCTCGAATCCATGCTTGTCCACTGCCAAAAGCAACGTGCGTTCGTATGAATAAATTGCGAAGACTTAGGTTATCCGTTTGATTGAATTGCTTTAATTGTTCAATTTCTTCTGGTTTAGTGGGCACGACGCGCTGAATGAGCGTTGTTAAGCGTGTGCGTTCTTTATTGATGCTCTGAATTGCTTCTTGTATCGCTCGGCGATTGTCAGCATGACGTTGATAAAATAGCTGTTCATTTTGCGTAATACCATAGTAGCTGATGGCCATTACAATACTAGCTGCTGTTATATTAATGGCAAAGAGCGCTAATACCGACAGTGTTGCATGGGTGATTGCTAATAGACTCAAAACAAATGCGCCGGCAATAAAGCCGGCTAAAGCAGCCAAGATAAATGCGTAACGGCCCAAAAAGCTAGGTTCCGACATTTCTTTTTCTAGATAGCGAACACACGTAGTCATGAAATCAATTTGCATTTGTTGGCTAAATTGTTGTTGACTGTGTGCTGTTTCAAAGTGTTTTTTAAACCAGCGAATGAAGGGAGATTGCTCATGGTTAATATCTGTTTGATGAACTTGATAAATTGTTTGAAATGCTTGGTTAAATAAGCGATTGAGCTGCTGTAAGAAATACAGTTCGATAGCGCGATTAAAATTGGCTTCTTTAAATAAGCTTGATCGTTTGTCTGAGTAATAACGGTTTTTAAATCGTTCGCGCAAGTGTACCTGCTCATGGTTGGGTAAATTGAGCAGTAAGCATTCTCTGAAATGAAATAGCTTCACCAAATCCGCAGCAAAGGTAGCGTATTTTTCGTGAGTAAAACCGCTTTGCTGCATTTCTTTTTGAAAGGCAGCGTAATCCATACTAAGCGGCTTTTCTTTGCTTTTCTCCCATGCGGTATAAATCAGCGCTGCACTGCTTGCGCCAAGTGCTGTAGCAAAGCCACCCTGTGCTACTGTTTTAGCACCAAAAACATCCAGTGATGGGGAGCGTTGTTCAGTAGCGAATAAAGCTGCACCACCACCAAAGCCAAGTAAACCAGACAAAACTCCGCGCCCAACGGCAGCCGCTAGGCTTGGACCTTTGATAGCCTCGTCAAAATAGCTGGCCTCAGAATCTTGGAATTGCCGCAGATGATCCAAATACTCTTGCATGAGTGCGGTCTTTTGCTTAATACCTTCAAAAGAGAATTGGTTAAATTCACTGTCAGCGAGCATTGTTTTTTGATTTTTAGCAATTAGTTTGAAATAATCGTCTGCAGATAGTCGGTTAATCATCCTGGCGCTCCCTGTGCTCATTACCATCTATTTGCATATTCTTTACATAAATTAGTTTAATAGTCAACCAGGAGTTTGCGTGCAGCTTTCAGTCATTCACCCCGAGTGGCAAGCCATTATTACGCTTGCGTTACGTGCGGTATGTGCGGATTATCGCCATGCTTTGTTCGCTCAATCCGATTGGCTGCCAGGGGCGCGGCAAATTTTTAATGCCTTTAGCGTGCCCATGTCGCAACTAAATTACATCTTGCTTGGCGAGTCACCTTATCCGCGCGTGTCTTCAGCGAATGGTTATGCCTTTTGGGACCATGCAGTGACTGATTTATGGAGTGAGTCAGGTTTCAGTAAAGCGGTGAATCGGGCGACCTCGCTGCGAAATTTTTTGAAAATGATGTTAGTAGCACGCGGCGATTTATCACACGATGTTTCTCAAAAAGCCATTGCTAAGCTTGACAAGCGTTGTTTGCATACCAGCGCCAACGAACTATTCCAGAACATGCTCAGCAATGGGTTTTTATTATTAAATGCCAGTTTAGTGTATCAAGCGGAACAAGTGCAATGGCATGCGAAGCACTGGTATCCATTTATGTGCAGTGTGTTGCACCAAGTAGCTTGTGTTAAGCCAGACGTACACGTGTTAGCATTTGGTCGCATCGCGGCAAAGTTAACCACCAGTTGCCCGCTACCAGTATTACAAGCTGAGCATCCTTACAATGTGAGCTTTATTCACAACCCAGCGGTGCTCGGTTTTTTTAAAGTACTTGATTTACTGGCTAAACCAACGGAATAATTTCCTCTGCTTCGATGGCGAGTAGTGTAAAATAATCGTAACTCATGTAGAAATTACCCCAGTCACCGGCAAAATAGCCCCACGAGTTACGTAGGGTGAGTAAGCCGGTGTGCCGCTTACCGCTGGAGTCCATTGCTACAGCGTTATCATCGTAACCGGTAATAATCATTTCATGCCCAGGCAGTGATAATTGATGTTCTAAATCAGCCTGCATTGCCGGGGTAACTACCCAGGTATCGTTAAAATAATGGTGCCAACCAACCGCTCCAGCAACGCCTGAATTAACTTGTGGTAACAAAACTGCAAACGTTACTCGATGACCGTGGTTTAGCGCTGTTTTAACCCGAGTTAACACCTGTTCCATGTCGATTTTATCACTAAACACCTGTTCTGGATCGAGTAGCATTGACCAGGTGACCCTTGTGTTCAGTGGCTCGCTAAGGCGGTGATAGTCTTCAATGGTCATTGCTGATTGGGGCGGGGTCCCGTAACGCGGGTAAACGGTTAGCCCCCCACATCCGTGTTTTTTTTGTTGCGTTTTAGTGATGAAACCAAATGCATGGAATTGCGCGAGTACCCATTGTCCCCAAGAGCCGTCCCAGCCGCTGAGTCGATAACCGTATTCACTTAAATGATTACCCAGTTGTAAGGAGCAAAGTTGACTAATGCTATCGCTTAGCCCTAAGGCAGCATCAAGGGCAGCCGACACTGCAAAGGTCACGCAGGTGCCGTATGAACCCTGATCAAGCACAGGCACTTGGTGCATACCAAGTGCCACTGCAGCAGGGCGTGAAGTTGCTGTTGAGTGAAGAGCGGCTGTCATTGGTTGCTGTTGTGTTTGTGCAGCACGCCGAATGAGTCTTTGGCTCGCTTGTTTTGATAATTTAATGTTTAACAGGGTAATTTTTTTAGTGCTATGAGTGGCTTCTTGAACCGTAATGCTTTGTTCTAGATGACCATCCAGTTCGAGATCAGCGCTAAGGGCGGGTGAAATAATTGCGATGTTGAGTAGAACAGCTATCAGCCGATTATGGGTTATTTTTTTGATTATTCGGGTCACTATTTGTTTCATTTTTTTTCACGTAAATTCTGTCTATACTAGCATCTTTTGTCGTAAAAAAGCCCATTGGCTTAGACTTTTTTACCGGACTTTTAACGGCAGGTGAAGCAGGTGTCTCCTCGGTATCGTAAACTTTTCTGAGTGCGGCATAGGTGGATTTAACGCGTGTTTTGATGTCACGCACTTCTGCCTGAGGTGTAATGAACAGGTTTAAAATAAACCATTGGCTGAAGTAGTTGCGCGTGGAGAGTTGTCCGGTGCGCCAAGCGTGAAAATTAGGGAACAGGAGTCCTTCGCCACGTAGTGCGGCACGGAAGTTATCGAGAAAGCGTTGGAAAAAATTCTGGTGTTTAAACAAGGCAACGTGTCCGGCAAAGTCAGCGCTGTAGTCGTCTTGTACGTTCACGACAAGTTTTTCCGTTAGGTACTCATCATCGGCTTGTAGTTCGGCTAGCGCCTTGAGCCATTTTTTTAGTAAATTAGGTGGTTGAACGACAAAACGTGTTTTACTCGGCACGACGGACAGTTCGCTCAGTAGTTCGGTCCAATAATGGTTGGCTTCTTGTTGGTGATCGGCGAGCGCTTTTTCTATTTTAGCGGGGTCGGGTTTTGCTTGTTCTAACTCGCTCAGAATCAGTTGATTGTAGTGGTTGGCGCTCAGTTGCATGCGTTTTAGAAATTCACTTTTTTCGGTAGTGTGTGCATCGAGGCCTAGTGCGCTGAATTCAGCCGTGTATTGTGTTAATAAATTCTCGAACGTTTTATTGAACAAACGCTGCAGGGTTTTGGTGTAGGTGGCAAACAGTTGGAGGCGGGAGAGATAGGCTTCGGGATTGCCATAGAAATTACGGTTGAGATAATTGATACCAAACTCACGTTGCAATGTGCGTGCATTGAGCACCATTTGTGATTCACCAATTTGTCCGTAGCGCCCACCACGACCAATATTTTGTTGGTAATCGCGTTGCGTGGTTGGCAGATAGGTTAACAGCACTTTTAGTCCGCTGGATTTGGCTTCGTCTTTCAATTCGTATTCAATGCCACGACCAAGAATTTCGGTGGTAATAATCACCTGACCTGGCCGGCCACCGTTTTCTTGTAAAAAGCGTGCCATGGGCGTGTTGCCATCACGATATTGCTCGGCGTCGATACGAGTTAATTGCTCGTCAGGCACCTGAGTGCCTAAGCGTTGCTTGAGCTTTTCATAGAATTGTTGTGATTCATTATCATCTTTACACATCATCAGAATAGGTTGTTTCTTTTTTTGTGAGGTGAGGATGTGTTGGACTAATGCTTCGAGTTGTTTGTCGTCGTTTTCGCTAATCACCGTTGGTCTGTCGTTTCGACGTAGGCCGTTGTGGCGAGGAATCTTGAGAAACGCGGTACCAAATTCTGTTCTTGCCTCGAGCTTTTCGAGCATGGTACCCAAGGTTCCGGTCACTGCCAATAAGTGTCCGTCTTGATAATCATTGAGCATCACTTGAGCGGAACTCAAGTGAGTGATTTCGACTTCTGGGCTAATGTGGAAGGTCCGATTCAGTTTCTGACAGGTTTGCAATGCTTGCCTGAGGTAGAGGTCGTTTGTTTTGGGTGGTTCTTCTTTATTTTCGATTAATCGATTCAATTCAGCGTGTAGGCATTGGTGAACGCCTTCGGCAAATTTGGCGTGTTCGTTGATTCGAGAGCCAATTAAACACATGGCGGCCGCTACTTTTTTCTCACCAAGCGGCGTTGGTGTACTGGCATCATTGACGATGGTGTAGTGCACGTTGTATTGCAACTGGCGTGCTGTATAAGCTGCATTTAACCAGCGTTTAAACTGGTGTGGTTCCGCGTGTTGAATGAGAGCAAATAATTCCGGATTGTAGTCTTCAACGCGACTGAGCAGTCTGGCCTGACATTCGGCTGGGTTGTTGAGATAGAGTTGTTCGGATTCTTCTTCGGCGAAAAAATCCATTAAAATCGGGTACAGCGGTAACACGTCGTTATTGAAGGGGTCTATTTCGGCGGTGTAATTGTATTGTTTATTCGAAACATCGTAGTAGGTTACATCGGCTTCGTCGAGTGATAAAGCGCGTTTTTTCGGATCAGGATTGAGCACCAAGTGGGATTTTTTTTGCCCTTCGGCTTTGCTGCGAAACAAGCAGAGATTGGCTGGGTCAGAAACATTAATGCCAGTTAGTTGATACTCTTCTGGGGCTGAGTGTGCGGTGATAAAGTTAACGTTGGCACCAATCGAGCGATAAAAGGGCAGTGCTTGCAGGTAATCTCGCTCGGCCAGGGCTAAGTTGCTGGTGACAAAATCAACGGTATTGCCTTTCAGGAATTGGCAAGCGTTTAACACCATCATGATACGAGTTTTGCCTTCGCCGGTACCGATTTCAGCGGTGACTTTTTGGCCGGTTTCTAGCATGGAGAGAATGGCTAAAATCTGTGTGGTATTTAGTTCAAAGGAGCGTCCGGGTAGTTGCAGGTCCCCGACAAACTCAGGGGGACGTCCTTTGCAGCGGTGCAATAGCTCGAGTGTGTACATCACCAATGTGATGTGGTTCTCGGGCGGATGGTTTTTGACTTGCTGGATGTAGGCTAACAATGCTTCAGTCGGTAGCTGACGTGCCTGCTGTTGTTGGTGTTCGATAGTATCTAGGTAGTTGGGTGTAAAGAGGGTGTTGGGTGAAGGGGTTATTTCGCTGAGCTTTTTTAACGCGAGGGAGCGCTGAAAGCCATTTTGTGTTTCTCGGCCATTGTGCGCACCTAGCGCGCATGGGTTTTTATCAAATTGCTCGTATTTGGCTTCAATAGTTGACGTATCGGCGACCCACTCGACAAAGGTACCTAGGCTTGGAAAGGGCGCGTGTTGGTAGTATGTATCGAGTAACTTGAGGGTAGCGGCATTGTCTCGTTGGGTATAAATGCAGTGAATGAATGCCTCAATGTCTTTTGCGCACTCGATACCGTTATTGAGCTGGGAGATAATGGCATGGATGGTATTTTTTTGTACCAAGGGTGTTAGGCTTTGGAGTTCTTCACTATTTAACAGATGACTAAGTGCTTTAATGTCGCGCTCGGGCAAAGCGCCACTGTAATGGTAAATTAAACTAAGCACGGTGTTGTGATCATTCAGTGCCATCAGTTGATCCATGAGTCGTAAGCATTGGTCGCGATTTTGCGCTGGATTTTTAGGTGCCACGCCGAGTGCTTGATTCACAAACACATGAATACGTGCACTGAGATTAGGGTATTGGTTAATAAATGCAGTTTTTTTACGTTGCAGCTCAAGTGCCATGGTTTGGAAGGTTTCCACTGGTTCCGTTGCGGGTCTGACCTCTTCATTCGTTTGCTTTAGTGGAAAGAGAGCGTAATAAATTCGTTGCAATAAATTGAATTTAGGCGGCTCTTCAATTGCTTGTGGTGCTGCTGCAGGAGGTGGTTCGACGAGCACCTCAATCGGGCTGCTACAGACCAGGTGGCCGGCAAATTGGAACGCTTCTTTGGCTTCAATGCCTTGGTTTAACAAGGCTGGGTAGAGGGTGTTTAACAGGTAGTAGCATTTGCCAAGAGTGTTTCTGCCGTCGGTGCTGGATTGAAACACCCGCTCCTGGGTGATTTCCATGAATTGTTCAAAGGCATTAATGGATTGGTTAGCTAGTAGCGTTTGTAGTAAGGCTTGGAACTGGTGCGAGTAACTAGGCGGTGTGTCATGCCGCGAGCGCGAGAGGAGGCCATCGGTTTTAAGTGCCGTTAGGCAATGGGTGTAAAAGCGCGTTGCTTCTCGCTCCGGCACGTTCTGATTGAATTGAATCAGGGTCGCGGCTAGGGTATTTAATTGGCTAGCTTCTTCTTCGGTTTCGTTAAAAAAACTGAGGATACTGGTAATGGATTGACGGGTGTTTGGATTAAGAATCCCTTGTTCATCGAGCAGGGCATCAACGTTAACCGTGTCTTTAAGGTCGAGCAGAAAATTGGGTTCGAAATAAGCTCCGTAGCGCTCATTCAACCAGGTGCGCACGTCTTGTTTTGAGCTGAGCGAACCGTTGTTAATGGCATCCACCAACTCAGCTTGAACGTGCTTTAATGTCTCAGCAGTGAGCGGCTTTGTAACTGATTGAAACAGGGATAAGGCATACGGTAAAAAGTGCCTTGTCTCGTTAGTCAGTTGCTCAAGATAATAATGGTATAGAGTTAAGTAAATTTTGAGCGCTTCTTGTGGGAGGTATTCCAGCCGAAACGTTGTGACAAGTGATAAAAGCACCGGTACAGCTTGCAATACCTCACAAGCGCCAATAAATTGCTCTAACAGGGGGAGATCAGCCGGTTCGGCAAGGTATTTTCCTTCTTTGTTCATTGCAACCGGTGTTCTTTTGATAAAACGTACTGCCTTGATTAATTCATTGGGATGCGTTTTGTAGAGTTTTTCTGCTTTGGCAATTTCGTCGATCATGCTGGCTTGCGTATGCTGGAGACCTTGAAGTGTGAAAGGGGCGGTCAAAAATTT
>DAIDLK010000022.1 GCA_027449525.1 Legionellaceae bacterium
TTACATTTCTCCTGTGGCTCATTATTATGACGGAGAAACTCTACTTTTAAATGGTCTTATTTTAAGGGATGCTTACATCTCCGTTGTTACAACAAGTAAGGACCCATGGGTTTTATCTGTGATGGCACATCATGACAATCCTTACGATGGTGCAACATTAAAAGAATGCATCAAAAAGGCCGAAGAACTTTCACAAGAGAAAATTGAACAAGCCTTTGTGGATAAAGGCTATCGAGGCAAAGAACATCATCCTGAGCAAACCAAAATTTACATTTCTGGGAAAAAGAATTTACCTGCACCACTTAAAAAATTGCTGAAAGGACGCAGTGGAATCGAACCTATTATTGGTCATTTAAAACATGACCACCGATTAAACAGAAATTATTTGCTAGGCAAGCTCGGCGATAAAATCAATGCAATTTTAGCAGGCTGTGGATTTAATCTCAGAAAAATCTTAAATTGTATCAATGATAACCAGGTGTGCTGTTGCTAGACAATATTTCAGGGCCGACTATTTATCTAGCTGGTTAAAGTCCAGTGGTAGTTATACGTATACCCCTCCAGCACCGAGATGTGGCGTGTGAGTAATCATTTGTCATGGGTATTCTAGGAGCGAATTAGCTTGAGAAAGTGCCCACCGCCCTGAAAATGGGAAAAGGCCACTACTTTGTGTCTCGATTTTAACTGGTCGGGACGGAAGGATTTGAACCTTCGACCACTAGCACCCCATGCTAGTACGCTACCAGGCTGCGCTACGCCCCGCTCGTGATCAAACAATCATAACGTGTCTCGTATAAAACAACAAGTGCTGGGTTTATTCTTCTTCATCAGCGACACTAAAAGATGAACCGCACCCGCAGGTGGTTTTTGCATTTGGATTGCGAATAACGAATTGTTCACCTTGGATACTATTGACGTAATCGATTTCTGCTTGCTTGAGGTAGTGCAGACTCATCGGGTCAACGAGTAGTTTCACTTGCTGATCTCCTGATGAGCAGGCTTGTTCGATGACCAGATCGTCTGCCTGTTGTGTTTCGTCAAAGGTAAAGCCATACTGAAAACCCGAGCAGCCTCCACCAGTAATATAAACACGTAGTTTAAGCTGCGGATTGTTTTCTTCGCGAATTAACTCAGCGACTTTATCGGCGGCACTAACAGAAAAAGTCAGTGTTTCGGTGGGTAACGATGACATATTAACCTCATGAATCAACTAGGCAAGGACTATTATAGCCGATTAGCGAATAATTTTCTCAATGACAGCACCACCCAAGCATTCATTTTTGGCATAAAACACGACATATTGACCAGGAGTTACGGCGCGCTGCGGGCTGGAAAACATGACAACATGCTGTTGTTCGTCAGCGGGTGCTATGACACAGGCTTGTTCGTGTTGACGATAACGCGTTTTGGCAAAGCAAGTCATTGGAAAATGGTGTGATGGTGGAGGATGAAGCCAGTGAATGGCATTACAAATCAATCCCAGTGAGTACAACATAGGATGCTCGCTGCCTTCGGCCACCATTAATACATTTCTAGCCAGGTCTTTATCAACTACATACCAAGGTTGATTAAAACCGCGCGATGCATGGCCTAAGTTGAGCCCCTGACGCTGCCCTATGGTGTAGAATATGAGGCCATCATGCTGGCCTAGCACTTCGCCGTTGGTATTTTCAATTACCCCAGGAGTGGCCAACATAAATTCGTTTAAAAACGCCTTAAAACGTTTTTCGCCAATAAAACAAAGACCAGTGGAATCTTTTTTTGCATGATTGAGAAAGCCTGCTTGCTTAGCCATTTCGCGCACTTGGCTTTTGGTGTAGTCGCCAAGAGGAAAGTAGGTGCTTAAGAGCGCCTCGGTTTGCACGGCGTGGAGAAAATAAGTTTGATCTTTGTCACGATCGCGTGCTTTGTACAGATGCGCCCGTTCTTGTTGAATTGTTAACTTAGCATAGTGGCCGGTGGCGATGGCTTCAGCACCAAGTGCTCTAGCATGATCGAGAAATGCTGCAAATTTGATTTTACGGTTACAAAGCACATCAGGATTAGGCGTTCGGGCTAATGCGTACTCATCCAATGCTGTTTGAAAAACTTCTTGCCAATATTGTTCAGAGAAGTTCACCGTGTGCAAAGGAATGTTTAGTCGATCACAAACTGCTTGCGCATCGGCAAGATCGTTCGCGGCTGCACAAAACCCTGGTTTATCATCATGCTCCCAGTTTTTCATGAACAAGCCTTCCACCTGGAAACCCTGTATTTGCAGTAGCCAGGCGGCGACTGAAGAGTCAACTCCTCCGGACATACCGACAATCACTTTTTGTTTCTTTGTTCCCAAGCTTATTCCCAATGCCATGACGAAATAAAAAATAAGTCTAATGTTTTTTTTGTACAGTGACAATGCTTAAGCGATGCATTTAAGTTAATTTAGATTGCATTAAATATAAAAAAAACATATAATGTTTCTTTATTACACTCAAATTAGTTGAGTAGTAAAATGCCAAAAACACTTTCGGTTGATGAAAAGCTAGTAAAATATAACATCACAAAAGAACGCTACAAAGCTGAATGTGCTGGTTTACTAGCGCTGGGCTTTACTCAGCAACAAGCGGATAAAATGATTTTAAAGAAGTCATCAAAAAACTCTGTTGAAGCCGTTCTGTTAAACTACCGGACACTGAGTCAGATGCCTTATTATCTTACTAATGCTCAAATTGTCTCCATAGCGTCGAATGATGGTGGAGCCCAAGCGCTCAGATGTGTTGTTGAGTCATTTGAGCAATTACAAGCGCTGGGTTTTAGTGCGACTCAAATTGTCTCCATGGCGTCGAACGGTGGTGGAGCCCAAGCAATCAGAAGTGTTCTTGAGTCATTTGCACGACTACAAGCGCTGGGTTTTAGTGCGACTCAAATTGTCTCCATGGCGTCGAATGATGGTGGAGCCCAAGCGCTCAGATGTGTTGTTGAGTCATTTGCGCCGCTACAAGCGCTGGGTTTTAGTGCGACTCAAATTGTGTCCATGGCGTCGAATATTGGTGGAGCGCAGGCTATCAAAACGGTCATAGCGTACTACGATGAGTTATGCAGTTTTGGTTATGACTCAAAAGCGATTACCGCCTTGGCGTCACGTATGGGAGCAAGGGGTCGTTTGAACCGCACGCTCTTAAAAGACCGTGCGGCCTTTTTTAACGAATACGTTTCCTGCACTCTACCGGCAGGTGAAGGGGAAATTGATGCGCTTGTTGTTTCTGAGCGCCTCAAGTTAATCCATCGGTTTTGCGCAGATTTTGAAAATGAGCAAGTAGCAGGGATAAGCGATGACTGGGAGTTTAACTTAAACGACTTGGATACTGATGAGAGCTTGATGTTGGTAGATAAACCATTTGCCGAGCCATTAGTTAAGGCTAAACAACGCCCTGGCCATGGTTTTTTTGCTGAATCATCATCAAGTACTGTTAAACGAAAACGCTCGGAAGAGGATAATGCAGACGCATCTAGCAAGCGAGTGGGCGTTCACTCTAGCTGACAATGACCATGAAGCGATTACTGCCTTGACGTCACGCATGGGGCCACGGGCAGGCTGAACCGGATGGTCTTAAAAGATTGCGCGTTGGACCACACGAACGACGAGTTTTTTAACGAGATAGCTGCTGCGGGTTAACTAAATTGCTAGGGTATGCTAAGCTATGTTCTCGTTTAAATTGTGAATAATTGAGCTATGTGGAAGGTGTTCTATCAATTTGCCGTTTCCAAATGGGCTTATCATTACGCTAAAACGGCGTCACCTTGGTGTTTGTATGGCGCAAGCGGGTTGCTTCTGATTGGTATGCTGTGGGGATTGGCGTTTACCCCGGCCGACTATCAACAAGGTGATGCGTTTCGTATTATTTATGTGCACGTGCCCTGCGCTTTTTTATCCATGGCAATTTATGCCGTGATGGGTTTTTTAGCCTTGCTGTGTCTCGTTTGGCGCATTAAGATCGCCGGCGTGTTATTGCCATTGTGTGCCGAACTCGGCGTAGTCATGACTTTACTCGCCTTAGTTACTGGAAGTATTTGGGGTAAGCCGATGTGGGGCGCTTGGTGGGTATGGGATGCCCGCTTAACTTCTGAGTTGATTTTGTTGTTGCTCTACGCTACGTTACTGGCTACTGCACATGCTTACACGCAACATCAGCAGGCGGATGCGTTGTTAGCCTGGCTGACCTTAGTGGGCTTGCTGGATTTGCCCATTATCCATTATTCGGTTGTTTGGTGGAATACCTTGCACCAAGGACCTACGTTTAATCTTTTAAGTAAATCGCACATGGATGGCCGCATGTTACCGCCAATGGCCTTGATGTTACTCGGTTTAAGTCTCTATTTGCTGGGTGTGCTGTTACTACGCTTGCAAACGGCTTTATTGCGACGCGAGCAGCATCAACAGTGGGTACGGGCGTTAATGCGGGAGGCTAACCCATGTTGAATTGGTTGTGCATGGGGGGGTACGGCGCTTACGTGTGGTCGAGTTACGCTTTATTGTGCGCAAGCTTAGTTGGTTTGTTAATTCACGCACGTCGCGCCCAGCAGCAAATGCGACTCAAGCTATGAATGCTGTCAGACAACAAAAAATGCTACGTATTTTCTTGACACTTGCGGTGCTAGCAGTGGTGGTGGGCTTAGTGTTGTATGCTCTTCGGCAAAACATTAGTTTATTTTATACGCCAACAGCCTTGCGTTCAGCGTCAAAGGTGTCGGCTGCGCACATGATTCGGCTTGGTGGTATCGTCCGTGTTGGCAGCTTGCAACACGGACGGCAATTAGATGTCCGCTTTGATGTAACGGATGGTCAGCAGGTTGTTCCGGTTGCTTATCGTGGCGTTTTGCCGGATTTATTTCGTGAAGGCAAAAGTACGGTTGCAGAGGGATTTTGGACCGGTCGCACCTTTAAAGCGCAGCGCGTGTTAGCCAAACATGATGAAAACTACATGCCAGCTGACATCAAGTCTGCCTTGCGAGACAAACCATGATCGCAGAACTGGGTACTTTGGCGCTGATTTTAGCTTTATTTTTTGCCATTTTTTTAGTGGCTGTACCCACATTTGGTTTGTATCGTCTTGACGCCGTATGGCAACAAACCGCTAGTCGTTACGTCGCGGGACAATTACTAGCTGTTGTGTTTGCTTACGGGTGCCTTACGGTGTGTTTTTTGACCAATGATTTTACCGTTAGTTATGTTTTGCTGAATTCTAGCGTAAGCTTACCGTGGTTTTATAAGTGCTGTGCGGTATGGGGTGGGCATGAGGGCTCAATGTTACTATGGATTTTAGTCTTGAGTGTTTGGATGGCCGCCGTATCACGTTACAGCGTGCGCTTAGATGATGCGCTGCGTGTGCGAATCATGGTCGTTCTTGGCGCACTAAGCATTGGTTTTATTCTTTTCTTATTGACTACTTCAAACCCTTTTTTACGCCAATTTAGCGTTCTAGACTCGACAGGGCGAGATCTTAACCCGTTGCTACAAGATATTGGCTTTTTGTTTCATCCACCCATGCTGTACATGGGATACGTTGGTTTTTCCGTAGCCTTTGCGTTTGCCATTGCAGCCCTATGGTTAGGCAATATGGACTCCTCTTGGGCGCTATGGACCAGGCCCTGGACGATTGCGGCTTGGAGTTGTTTAACCCTAGGTATCACGTTAGGCAGTTGGTGGGCTTATCGTGAATTAGGTTGGGGTGGCTGGTGGTTTTGGGATCCAGTTGAAAATGCTTCGTTTATGCCCTGGTTGCTGGGCACGGCCTTACTGCACTCGCTCATGATGAATCAAACGCGTCAGCTAATGCAGGCATGGACTGCCTTATTAGCGATTGGTACGTTCTCACTGAGTTTAATTGGCACGTTTCTGGTGCGATCCGGCGTGTTAGTTTCAGTGCACGCGTTTGCGGTAGATCCCGCACGTGGTCAATTTATTTTGTTATTTTTATTCGTTGTCATTGGTGGTTCTTTGTTGTTGTTTGCCGCGCGTGCGCATCAATTGGCTCGCCATACTCGTTTGCAGGCTGTATCGCGCGAGGGCGCGTTGCTGTTGAACGCTATTTTATTAACGGTGATGATGTTAACGGTGCTATTGGGTACCGTTTACCCGTTGCTCATTGATGGTTTGGGGTTAGGCAAACTATCCGTTGGGGCGCCGTACTTTCGTGCGGTATTTACTCCACTCGTCTGGCCGCTCTTGCTCTTAATGGGGATTGCGATTCACATGCGTTGGCAGCAAGATGAACTGCCACGATTAGTGCCGCATTTGTCTGGTTTGTTGGGTTTATCGATCGTTATCCCGGTATTGGTATTGTTGGCTTTACAAACGATGAATCTAACGGTTTACTGCGGCTTGGTGCTGGCAGTTTGGATTATCGCCAGTAACTTGAAGGCACTCTATGAGCGAATACGTTCGCGCGGTCAATTAAATGCAGGTTTTATTGGCATGTTGTTGGCGCACACCGGTATCGCCATGACGGTGATTGGTGTTGTAATATCCTCTGGATTGGGCTTGCAACGTGACATCAAATTAGCCCCTAGTGAACACATGACGCTCGGTGGGGTGCACGTGGCTTTTGTTAGTGAGTCGAGTTTAAGTGGTCCAAATTATCACGGATTTAAAACCTGTTTTAAAGTGGTGGTCAATGGGCATGAACGAATTATTTTTCCAGAAAAACGTATCTATGATGTTAGCCACCTTGCCATGACGGATGCCGCGATTGATAGTACTTGGTTTCGTGATGTCTACGTCGCTCTCGGCGAACCATTAGGAGAGGGCACTTGGTCGGTCCGGTTGTATTATAAACCCATGATTCGTTGGATATGGGCGGGTGGAATCGTGATGATGCTCGGTGGACTCGTCGCATGTACCGACCGACGGTATCGTGCTGCCTCATGAATCAACTGCTGCGCTTCCTGCCATTCGCCCTTTTTATTTTACTAAGTGTACTGTTCTGGCGTGGTTTAGCACTCGATCCGCAGCATCTGCCTTCTCAACAAATTAACCAGCTGATCCCATCATTTCGTTTGCCTGCGTTAGAGGAGCAGGCTGAACCATTGCGCTCTAAGGCGCTTAGAGGGCAGGTTAGTCTGCTAACTATCTGGGCTAGCTGGTGTGATAGTTGTCAAACCGAACAGGCCTTCCTCCTGCAATTGGCCGCTACTTACCCGATTGCTATGTTTGGCATCAATTACAAGGATGATGCCGAGAGTGCACGCGCGTGGCTAAAGCAGTTTGGTAATCCCTTCCGTCAAATTGGCCAAGATAGCAAGGGACGCTTAGCGATAGAACTTGGCGTTTATGGTGTGCCAGAAACTTTCTTAATTGATGCAGCGGGCCGGATTCGCTATCGACATACCGGAGCACTTACGGTTGATGCGTGGCAGCATGATTTTTTACCACGAATTCAAGCTTTGGGGGCTACATGAGTAGGGTGTTTGCGGTTATTTTATTTCTGTTTGGACTGGGCGAACAAGCCATTGCGGCACAAGACTTGTACCCATTTTCCACACCACAGCAACAACAACAATTTCAACAGGTATTACGTGAGCTGCGTTGTCTAGTGTGTCAAAACCAAGATTTAGTGGACTCAAATGCCGGGCTCGCCCAAGATTTACGCGCTATAGTGTATCGTTTGGTTCAAGAGGGGCAATCAAGTCATGCGATACGACAATTTCTGAGCGATCGTTACGGTGACTATATTTTATTCAAGCCAGCCATGAATACATTAACCTATGCGCTGTGGATAGGGCCATGGCTATTACTAGCCTGTGGCGCATGGATCTTTAGGCGAGTAACACAAAATGACTAGTTGGTGGTTAGAGAGCGGTTTACTGGGCCTAGGTAGCATCGGCTTAATGGGATTATTATGGCCCCTGCAGCTAGGCTGGCGCAAATTAGTGGGAGCTGTGTTGTTGTTAATGGTTCTGATCAGCACGCTGTACGCGCGTTGGGGTAGTTACATTGAGTGGCGTGATTTTGCGCAGTTAAAGCGCCACCAGCAGCAAGTGAGCGTACTACTTGCCTCATCCGAAGGTCGAGCCCGATTGATTGAACACCTGAAAGCGCGCTTAGCGGCAACGCCCAATCAGGCGAATGGTTGGATTTTATTGGGTAAACTCTATTTAGCGCAAGGCGACCAACTAAACGCTGAACAAGCGTTCGCTACTGCAAACCAATTTTAAGTCTATACTTAAGTTATGTTAACATAGTCTGGTCTACTATGCCGCACTACAAACCATTTTCTTCCCTAAGCGAAATGCTTGCCGGAGTAGCGTCATTACCCGAGCAATGCACCGACTCAACCCCTGAAATGCAACGTGATCATTACCGTGCGTGCGAAATTACCAACAATAAGCAACAAACTTTAGTGGTGAAACAATTCACGCCTAACTCTTATAACGGTCCGAAAACAGAAGATTTTTTGAATCGTTTAGAGATAGTATCAGCTAGCACCCAGGCAATTTTAAATGATCGTGGCATTGATGGTGATGAAATGTTGCGGGAACTAAGGCAAGCAGCCGCAGCAGAACTGAGTGCTCAATGCGCTATTGAACCAATCCCTTTGTCTGAAATTGCCGATGAACAGCATGAATCCGTCGTGGTTGCTAAAATTAACCAAGCAAACGCGATTTTACAGCGTTTTGTTGTGCAAGCGATTGCGCTATTTGAACCCAACGCTTTCGAGGATGTGCAGCAATTGGAAAAAGCACGCCGATTATTAATAGAAAAGGAAGTGGAGTTAACCATCGAACGCGGTAGTCCTAATTTTATTAATTTTTATTCCATCAACGGCGTGCAACGGGTTAGTGCTGCTCGTGTTGTTGGGCAGGCAATTCCTAGTACGGAGCGCAGCGCAAAACAGTGGGGGAAATTACCCAATTTTAAACAATCCAGCATGGGCTACTTAACGTCCACAGGGGACTATGTCACGCAGCTGGATGTGTATCGGCATAGTTCGTACCTGCCGTTAAGAATCAAAAATAAATTTAAACAGCGACAAGCAACGTTAGCCATGGTCGAAGGGATGATGGCCGAAATGGCACAACAACAATTAAGTGCCGGTGAAAAAGAACCACTGGTGTTAAAAATGTCGTCACTGAGCTTGTTGTCACCGGTGGTGCTCTGCGAGGCACTTAATTTAACCGACGCGGTTGCCTTAGCCGACGAGTCAGAGTATCGCCAGTTAGAAGCCTGCCATGAAGCTTTGCAGCTGATCAATGGGCAAGAATTGGAGGTAACTCTCGCTGATGGGCGGGTTGTTCGCATTAAACCTGAAACCAATTTTATCAATGCCGCATTGAATCCACATGGTATTTACACGTCTAAAAAGTGGCAATCCGCTTTGGAACGGCAGATCAATGTTAGTGGAATGCTGGCGTTTATGCAGCGAACGGAGCAGGATTTATCAAATAAAGGGCTCACTTGTTTTGATTTTAACCTAACAAAATTGCAAAATGGCCTGGATGCTCAAAAACAACGCCTGATTGAAGTCTCGTCTGAGGTGCTTCAATGTTTGAGTTCAGGGGATCAAGCGGGCTATAAAAAAGCCCATAAGAGGTTTAAAGCGTTAAAAAAAGACCTTCAACGCGAAGAAATGAGTGTGATGAAAGAACTACAAAACCAGTGGGTTAAGCGTCGCGGGGAATTTGTTGAATTTTTTAAACTGCTAGAGGATGCTGAGCCGCGTCAAGATTTGTCCTGTTTATATTACCAAACGCTGGCTATGTTTTTAGATGGTCACGTTGAGCCAAGTCAGTTCGGCGCGCGTTACTTACTGTTACGCCGATTGTTAGGTGATCAAGTTGATTTTTTCTGTAAAAGTGGTGAGGACAGAACCGGGCGGCTGAATAATTTATTGGAAGAGCTGTGTGAGTTTAAGCGCGCCTTTGGCCATTATCCCCGTTACGATCTTTCCACAAAAACCATCGCGGCAGCGGACCGTGCGGCACAGCAGCACATCGCGCAAAGTGTTTCAGAATTTTCCATTTGTCGCGATATAAACGACCAAAATGTCCACGGTGCACGCGGACTGCAGATTAGTTCATCAATTAAAGTGCCCATTCTTGGTGAGCTGACGAATGCCTTAAATACTGGTTTACCTAATCAATCCAGTAATCGCATCGGTCGATTAGCTAAAAGCATTTATAACAGTATTAAACTGAAAAAATGGTTTGAACTATTATTTGGTGTGAGCAATAAAAAACAAACAATGATCAACAACGCGTTAAAGCCATTGGCTGCTAATCGCTTGATGGTTGACCAAACACAGGATTTAGCTGGGTTTACAACGCGTTTAGTCAAAGCAAACCAAGCTAGCCGTGCTGCGCCTACACCCACTCCCGTGGAGATACAAGCTACCACAAAACCGACTTATCATGGTGTACGTTTAAAAGCAGGGGAGTGTCTAGTAGCAGAAAAATGGTGCGCCCTCGCTGAGGTGAGTGGCGAGCCAGTGCTTGGTTGCATTGAACAAGATCTCACCTCGTTGCGCAACACCACTCGATTAGCCCCGGGACAACAACTGGCGCTGAAGGATAGCATTGCTTTAGCGCTTCAGCAGGCCAGCATGTTGTTGCGCCCACCCTTTAATGCAAAAAAAGCGATTACGATTGATGGCGCTGATCCCGTTCAAGTTGCAAGAACTCATGCCGCCATACTGTTTTTAAAAGAAGCACATCCTTCTTTGCAACCACTTATTATCCACGTCAAGGGGCAAAGTGCGCGCCCTGAACGCGCGACCCGATGGGAATCACAACGTGCTAAAGACAGGGTATTTATCCAACAGCAATTAGGTGACGAACCACTGACCCAATCGCTAGCGAATGTTCAGAAACACGATTTAGCAAAGCTGCTAAATACCCAACAGCGGATGAAAAGCTTACTAAAAGCCGATCAAACCAATGAGACATTACCGATTTTACCTGGTCAGCAATTTGGTAAAAAAACTTAAAGCAA
>DAIDLK010000023.1 GCA_027449525.1 Legionellaceae bacterium
GTGTTATCAATCTGACTCGGCATTTTGTTGGCTTTTAATCGCAAGATATATTTCTTCTCGGTGCACGTTAATTGAGCGCGGGGCTTCAATTCCAAATTTAATATTACCATGTTCAGGTGTTTTGAATGCAATCACTTGTACCATTTCTCCCTGGAGAGTAATTATCAAAGGTTCTTCGAAGGCTATCGTGACAATATTCATTTAAAACCTCTTAGTAAATAAATTAATGATTAAAAATAGACAATAAAAAAAACCCAGTACAGTTAATGACTAGGTAAAGAGACGTTCGACTGGTGATTCGCTAAACGCTATTTTCGGTTAGACGATCGGGCATGGTGACATTAAGCTCTAATACTGCACTGTCACCCATGCGTTCAAGATTAACAATGACTTGGTCGCGATCAATGGCTACGTATTTTGATATCACAGCCAAGATTTCTTCTTGCAGCTTTGGCAAGTAATCGGGCGTATTGCGTTTTGAACGCTCGTGTGAAATGATTATTTGTAAACGCTCTTTGGCTACGGCTGAAGTATTATTTCTGCGTTTAAGGTAATTGAAAATGCTCATGCTGGTGCATCCTCCTTATTTTTTCCGAATAAACGCTGCAGAAAACCTTTGCGCTCAACGGATACAAAGCGCATTGGCTTTTCTTCGCCTAAGAAGCGCGAAACAGCATCCTGGTAAGCCAAGCCGGCATCGCTGTTTTGATCCAAAACCACGGGGGTACCAGTATTAGAAGCTTTTAGGACAGCTTTTGATTCAGGAATGATTCCTATTAATGGAATGGCTAAGATATCTTTTACGTCATCAACGGACAACATGTCACCGTGCTCAACGCGCTCGGCGTTGTAGCGAGTAAGCAACAAATGTTCTTTTATGGGTTCTTTCCCGTCAATGGCACGTTTTGTTTTACTGGCCAGTATACCTAATATTCGGTCAGAATCACGTACTGAGGAGACCTCAGGATTGGTAACGATAATAGCATGGTCAGCAAAGTGCATAGCCATTAGCGCACCAGTCTCTATTCCGGCAGGCGAATCGCAAATAATATAGTCAAAGTCGTTAGCTAATTCATTTAGAACGCGTTCGACGCCCTCTAATGTTAGTGCATCTTTGTCACGAGTTTGAGAGGCCGGTAAAATAAATAATTCGGAAAAGCGTTTGTCTTTAATGAGAGCTTGTTTTAAAGTAGCTTCGCCATTAATGACATTGACAAAGTCGTAAACAACACGGCGCTCGCAGCCCATAATCAAATCAAGATTTCTGAGTCCAATATCGAAATCAATGACGACAGTTTTAAAACCTCGCATGGCTAACGATGATGAAATGGCAGCAGAAGAAGTGGTTTTACCGACCCCACCTTTACCAGAGGTTACGACTAATATTTGAGTCAACTCAGCACCCTACCTTATTGTTATTATGTCCTATTTTCTTAGTGTACATGCACTCTCAGGAACAATTCAACCAAGTTGAATAGAAATATCAAGAATAGAGGATATTCTTCGACTTGGTTGATGAAATTCGCTAGACTAACACCATGTGCACTGTTGATTTCAAGGCGAATGATGACATTTACTCTGCTGCAACTTGCGTTAACGTTTGATGATGTGCTGTTAGTCCCTGCTCATTCTACTACAGTGCCCAAAGAAACTAACTTGACCACGCAGTTGACCCGCGGTATTACACTGAATGTGCCGTTAATTTCTGCCGCAATGGACAGCGTTACCGAGGCCCGTTTAGCGATAGCGATGGCGCAAGAGGGCGGTATTGGTATTATTCACAAAAACATGAGCATCGACGAGCAAGCGGAACAGGTTAGGCGCGTTAAAAAATTTGAAAGCGGCATGGTTAAAGATCCTATTTTTGTCTCACCCAGCCGCACCGTGCAAGAACTCATTGAGTTAATGGCTAAGCACCAAATATCCGGGGTGCCTGTGGTCGATAACGATCAGTTAGTAGGTATTATCACTAGTCGTGATATTCGTTTTGAAACTAATTTGTCGCTGCCCGTATCGGCTTCCATGACGCCAAAAAAACGTTTAGTCACAGTAAAGGAGGGTGCCTCTCGCGAAACCATTCGTGCCTTACTCCACAAGCACCGTATTGAGAAATTATTGGTAGTTGATGAGGCTTTCCGTTTGCGGGGGCTGATTACCGTGAAAGATATCCAAAAAGCCAAAGAGAATCCGTTCGCTTGTAAGGACGCAGCGGAGCAACTGCGCGTTGGTGCAGCAGTTGGTGTAGGCGAAGGAACCAACGAGAGGGTTGCTGCTCTAGTTGACGCCGGAGTGGATGTCATTGTGGTGGATACGGCACATGGTCATGCGCAGGGTGTATTGAATCGTATCAAGTGGATCAAAACACATTTTCCGCAAATACAATTAATTGGTGGCAATATTGCTACTGGCAGTGCCGCGCGCGCGTTAGTTGAAGCAGGTGTTGACGCAGTCAAGGTTGGCATTGGTCCTGGCTCTATCTGCACCACTCGGATTGTTACCGGCGTTGGTTTACCACAAATTACTGCCATTGCGAACGTTGCTCAGGAATTACGTGGTGAGGTACCCATCATTGCGGACGGTGGGTTACGTTTTTCTGGTGATGTAGCAAAAGCGTTAGCGGCAGGGGCTGATACGGTGATGTTGGGTGGAATGTTTGCTGGTGCTGAAGAGTCTCCAGGCCAAATAGAACTCTATCAAGGACGTACTTATAAAGCTTATCGAGGCATGGGGTCCATTGGGGCCATGGCGCAAAAACAGGGCTCAAGTGATAGGTATTTTCAGGAAATGAATGAAGGAGCCGAAAAACTTGTCCCTGAGGGAATTGAAGGACGCGTTCCCTATAAAGGTCCGATTCAAGCAATTATCCATCAACTACTCGGTGGTTTGCGTTCTTCTATGGGTTACACGGGCTGTGCTACTATCAAAGATTTGCATGAGAAAGCGCAATTTGTCCAGGTAACCGCGGCCGGTATTCGTGAGTCTCATGTGCATGATGTGAGTATCACCAAACAAGCGCCTAATTATCAAATAGACAGTTAAAGGTTTTCCTTGTGAAAAAAAATAAATTACCCCCAGGCATTCTTATCCTTGATTTTGGATCGCAATACACGCAACTCATTGCAAGGCGAATTCGTGAGCTCGGTGTGTATTGCGAGATACATCCTTACACCCTTAGCGCTAATGTGACGCATTTTAGCGTGTGCGGTGTTATCCTATCGGGTGGACCGGCAAGTACTACGGCCACGAATAGTCCTCGCGCACCTGAATGGGTGTTTGCCCTAGCCTGTCCATTATTGGGTATTTGTTATGGAATGCAAACCATGGCGATTCAACGCGGCGGAACGGTTGAGTCGGCTCAAGTGCACGAATATGGACATGCTCAAGTTAAGTTGCTTAATGAAAATGCATTATTTGAGGGAATTGTTCAGCTAGGTGAGTCGTTTGCAGTTTGGATGAGTCACGGCGATCATGTAACACGCTTGCCTGACGAGTTTATTACCATTGCCGCCACCCCTGACGCACCAATTGCTGCCATACTGGCACCTGAAAAACAATGGTACGGTTTACAATTTCATCCTGAAGTGACGCACACTGCATCGGGTAGGCAATTGTTGGCGCGATTTGTACTGACCATTTGTCAAGCACCGGCTCAATGGACTACTTCAAATATTATTGAAGAGCTCATAGCGCGCGTCCGCGCGCAGGTAGGGCAGGACAGAGTATTACTAGCTTTATCTGGCGGAGTAGACTCCTCGGTCGTAGCCGCATTGCTCCAGCGAGCCATCGGTACACAACTCGTTTGTGTTTTTGTCGACACAGGTTTGTTGCGTCTTGATGAAGCAAAGCACGTGCAAGCTACCTTTGCGGAACATTTAGGTATCGACCTGATTTGTGTGGATGCACAAGCGCGTTTTTTCAGTGCCTTGGCAAATATAACGTGCCCCGAAGAAAAGCGTAAAATCATTGGTCATTTGTTTATTAAAGTATTTGCCGAGGCGGCTAGAGAACTAAAAGAAATACCCTGGCTCGCACAAGGAACTATTTATCCCGATGTAATTGAATCCGCCGCGGTAGCTGTAAGTGGTGCTGAACTAATTAAATCGCACCACAATGTGGCGGGATTACCAGACGATATGCCGTTTAAATTACTTGAGCCACTGCGGGAATTATTCAAAGATGAAGTACGTGCTTTGGGTTTTGCATTAGGGTTACCGCACGAAATGGTTGATAGGCATCCCTTTCCAGGCCCCGGCCTAGCCGTAAGGATTTTAGGGGAGGTCACCCCCGCTTTTGCTACAATAGTGCGCCAGGCAGATGCGCTTTTTATTGGTGCACTCCGAGAGGCTAATTTGTACGGTACAGTTAGCCAGGCGTTTGCCGTGTTTTTGCCAATTAAAAGTGTAGGGGTCATGGGCGATGGACGCCGTTACGAGTACGTCATTTGTTTGCGTGCTGTACAAACAGATGATTTTATGACCGCAAATTGGGCGCCTTTGCCTTGGGATTTTTTGGCCGGTGTGTCGAATCGAATTATTAACGAGGTTCCGGATATATCACGGGTGGTATATGATATCTCCGGCAAGCCACCGGCAACCATCGAATGGGAATAGACGATCGCTTTTGGATGCAATTAGCCTATAAGCTAGCCAAAAAAGCGCGTGAGCAAGGTGAGGTGCCAGTTGGTGCTGTGTTGGTTGATGAAAAGAATCAATTATTGAGTGCTGCGAGTAATGCAGTCATCAGTACCTGCGATGTCACCGCGCATGCCGAGATCGTCGCTGTCCGCAGTGCAGGAATGAAGCGGCAAAACTACCGTTTAGAAAACACCACGTTGTATGTCACTCTGGAGCCATGCTGCATGTGCGCTGGTGCATTGGTGCACGCCAGAATTCATCGTTTAGTCTACGCCACTCGAGACTTACGTGCTGGCGCGGCTGGATCAGCGTTTAATTTATTAAGCTGCAGCGCATTGAATCACAAAATAGTCGTTGACGAGGGGATATTGCAAGCGGAATGCGCGACGTTGCTAACTGATTTTTTTAAACAACGTCGCTAGTGTTTTTAATCCCGGTTTGAAAAAGCACTCAGGATATTGAGTAAGCTAATGAAGAGGTTATAAATGGAGACAAACAGGGACACCGTAGCGGCAATGTAATTGGTTTCACCACCAAGGATGATTGCGCTAGTTTGTAATAAAATGAGTCCGGAAGAAATGAGAATAAACGCCGCAGAAATCATCACTTGCAATGCTGGTAATTGAAAAAACACCCCGGCAATCATTGCTAATAAAGCAACCATCGATGCCGCAAACAAAAAGCCATTTAGGTAGCTAAAGTCTTTTTGAGTGGTCAAAGCATACGCTGATAGGGCAAGGAATATTAAGCCAGTGCCCCCAAATGCCGTGGAGACAATTTGCGCGCCATTTGCGAAATTAGCGATATAAAAACCAACAATAGGACCTAGAGCAAAGCCCATAAAGCCGGTGAAAGCAAAAACACTAACAATGCCGAGAGCACTGTTTTGTAACGCACTGGTCAGAAAAATTAACCCATAGGCACCAACGATAAAAACTAAGGGATTTAAGGGGGCTGCGTGCATTGCATAGGCACCATAAGCCATGAGTGCGCTGAACAGAAACGTGGCACTTAGTAACAGATAGGTATTTCGTAAGACTTTATTTGTAGCAAGGGCTGAGGCCGTTGAACGACGAGATAACACTGAAGCGTTATTTCTATTCATGTTTGACTCCTGTTGTTAATTATTCACATCAGTCTAGGTGGGGTTTTCTGTTGGTAAATTCAAGTTTAACTGGATGGGAAAGTTTACGCAAGCTGCCTCCTGCGTGATTATTTTTTTTCGGCATTATAATGCCAAAACTTTGGCATGTAGAGGCAACAAAGTGTCACGCCTACCACGCAAAAGACTCCACCAGAAATAATGGCGGTAGTAATGCCTAGCACTGAAGCAATTGCACCGGCACGCGCATCGCCAAGACGCGGGCCACTCAAATAGCTGAGCATCTCAATCCCCGCTAGGCGCCCGCGTAATTGATGTGGAATGGTGTTGTTCCACAAGGAGCTTCGAAAAATACCGCTAACGGCATCGAGCGCGCCGGATAACACTAAAAACAGCAGCGCAAGCCACAAATGGGTAATACATATCCCAAATCCAATCATGCTGACTCCCCACAATCCGGCAGATAACGCAATTGCTTTGCCATCAGCAGTAACTTGTGTAGTCCATCCGCTGAAAAAAGAAAGGCAAAGAGCGCCTACGGCAGGTGCAGAATATAACAATCCCAGTGTTTTGGCCCCGCCAAGTGATTGAGCAATGGCTGGGAATAAAGCATCAGGCATGGCCGTGATCATGGCGATAAAATCGATGAAATAACTGCCCAGTAATTCTTGACGTGAGGTGGCAAACTGAATGCCCTCGGTTAAAGCACTCAGGACCGACGTATCGTGAGTTGCTGGTGGCGTAGCCGTCTTACTCAACTGTGTAAGTCCAGCTAAAGAAAAGATAAAAGTTAGTAAGTCAACTAAATAGGTGATCGCAACACCACAATAAGCAATCATTAAACCCGCTATGGCAGGGCCAGTAATCATACAAAAACTAAATTTAAATCCAGACAGTGCGCCCAGTGCCTTATAGTCTTTTGAGTGTACTAATTGTTGCGACATGCTCTCAAAGGCTGGACGGTGAAAACCCGTAATGGCTGCGGTTAGTGTGGCGGTGATAAAGATTAACAAGAGGCTAGGGTATGCTTGATAAGCATTCCAGGTGAGCACGCCGGCACCGATAATTAGTAAAATTTCGCTGAACATGACTAAACGTAAACGACTTGCGCGATCAGCAAGTACGCCACCAATTAACGCGGTGCATAGGAGTGGCAATAACTGGACTAAGCTCAATAAACCGACCATTAAACTGGATTCTGTGATGTGGTAGATTTGGTAGGGTAGTGCGACTCGAGTAATCACTGTACCCAGAAATGAAATGAATTGGCTTAGGTACAGGATGCGAAAGTCACGGTTATGTTTCAATAATGACACATTGAGAACTTGGCTCATCGGTACACAATCCCTAAACTTGAGTTTATGCACCGGTAGGGTAAACTAATTTACGTTTCTTTTTCAAGGCATCAGTAATCATATGCTGGATCATATTCATGTTATCGCTCATCGTGGGGCATCTGCTTATGCTCCCGAAAATACTCTGGCTGCGTTTCATCGTGCGGAAGTGTTAGGTGCTGGGTGTATCGAATTCGATGTACAACTGAGTGCTGATAACGATCTGTTTGTTTTTCATGATGATGGGCTTCGCCGCACAACGAATGGGCAAGGTCAGTTCAGGATGACAACGAGTGAGAAGCTCCGTCAATTGGATGCCGGCGCTTGGTTTTCAGCACACTTTAGGGGTGAGCCGATTCCGTCGTTTGGCGACGCCTTGCAGTGGTTTGCGCCCCGTGCGGTGAAAGCCAATATTGAAATTAAGGCGTCAACCAATCAAGTTGAGCAAACCACATTGGCGGTTCTGCGCGAGATGAATCGTCATTGGCCGGCTAAAAAGGCATTGCCCTTGGTGTCTAGTTTTCATCTGGAAGCGCTCCGCCTGTGCGCGCAACTAATGCCAGATTTGCCTCTGGCGTTGCTGCTGGCTACTTGGCGTGACGATTGCTTGCAACTTGCTAAAGAACTAGGTGTCGGCACAGTGAGTCTTGCTCGAGCCATTGTAAGGCGCGAGCGGGTGATCTTGCTAAAAGAAGCCGGTTACAACGTGTGTGTGTATACTGTTAATCGACGTGCTGAGGCGCAACGTTATTTGCGCTGGGGTGCAGATGCTGTGTTTAGTGACCACCCTGATTTGTTAATCAAACCTCCTTTAATCAAGGCAATATCGCAGAAATTAAGACGGTTTCTAAAAAAAGATTTTAAAAAAACATCTGGATAAAACAGTGGGAGTCGCCTAAAATTATTTTGTGGTGGTTAGACAAGCGTCATGCGTATTGGTTTAATCATGAAATGATTTTGGGGTACTTATAGATGCATGATGGTACAGTTTTTTACAACATATTTTTAATTTTTTCTGGTGCATCCGTACTGTCTACTTTGGTGTTGTATACCCGTCAATCGCTTCTTGTCGCTTATATTTTGCTGGGTGCTGTTATTGGTCCTTGGGGGCTTGGTTTAGTGAACGATTTGAGTACCGTCCAGCAGGTCGGTAACGTAGGCATTGTTTTCTTATTGTTTTTGTTAGGGCTGCATTTACAACCGCAAAATTTAGCACATATGTTGAAGAAAGTGACCTGGATTGCCATGCTTAGCTCCATGCTGTTTGCGCTAATTGCTTATTATGTTGGTCGCTTGTTTGGTTTAAACGTTGTTGAGTCAATGGTGCTGGGTGCTTCCATGATGTTCTCTAGCACCATCATCGGGTTGAAATTATTACCCACGACTATTTTGCATCACCAACACACCGGTGAAGTGATGATTAGCGTGCTGCTGATGCAAGATATCATCGCGATTGTGGTGTTAATTTTAATCAACGGTGGCTCTGAAAATTTAGGTCATTTTAGTTGGCGGGAAGTTATTTCAGTGTGTGTGTCGGTTTGCATCATTCTGCCCGCACTTATTTTCTTTTCGTTTGCAGTTGAGCGTTACGTTTTGGTGCGCTTATTAGCTCGATTTGACCGAACTCAAGAATATGTGTTCTTGTTATCGATTGGTTGGTGTTTGAGTTTATCAATGTTAGCTAGCCACTTGGGTTTATCAGAAGATATTGGAGCGTTTGTTGCTGGAGTTGCTTTGGCTTCCAGTCCCATCTCGCTTTATATTGCCGAAAATCTCAAGCCACTGCGCGACTTTTTTTTAGTGACTTTTTTCTTTTCAGTGGGTGCTACGTTTAACTTCAGTTATGCGGGACAAGTGATAATACCTGCTTGCATTCTGGCTTTTTTAATGCTGATTTTTAAGCCTATTTGCTTTCATTTTATGTTAGTCAAGGCCGGAGAAAAAAAACCAGTAGCGAAAGAGGTTGGTCTTCGCCTAGGACAGGCCAGTGAGTTCTCATTACTCGTAGCAAGTATTGCCTTGAGTACGCGCCTCATCTCAGACGCTGCATCTAATCTTATTCAAGCAACAACTATACTGACATTTGTTGTCTCTTCCTATTGGGTGGTGTTAAAATATCCAACTCCATTGTCTCTTTCAGACAAAATGCGCAGAGATTAAGAGGCCTAAGAAGTGTTATGAAGGATCGAATAATAAAACTAAGCCTACTATTTCATTTCTTATTAGGACTATCTGCTTGTGTGTCATCTACCCACTTGGCTGAACAACGTTACGAGCGGCAAGTTTGTGAAAAGCGTTGTAATCAACGCGCCAGCTTGTGTCAAACGCAGTGTCACGATGACTGCAACTCCTGCACTGTTCAAGCCCAAAAAACGGCTGAAACATACTACCATAGATACCTTAAGCACCGATGTGTTGAAGGAAAAACACGCATTTTGCGCATGCCAGCCTACCAAGACCCTCTTCAATGCCTGAAAAAAAGCTGTGATTGTACCGATGATTATCAGATTTGCATGGCAGCTTGTTCGGGCCAAATACCAAAACGTCTACAACGTGAAATCACGTGCTGTTGATTCGCCTACAATAACTGATGGGATAGAGCATGATCAAACAACCAGTTGAAGATATTGATCCAATTGAAACACAAGAGTGGCTAGATGCCTTACAGGCTGTCATTGCCGAGGATGGTGGCGAGCGTGCCGCTTATTTGCTTCAGACCATGATTCGACAAACAAATTTGGCGCGTAACTTGTCCACCGAGGTGATTAATACGCCTTACAAAAACACCATTTTGCCACATGAAGAAAAATTAATCCCCCCCGATCAGGGCTTACAGAAACGAATTAATGCGTTAATTCGTTGGAATGCTGTGGCGATGGTATTGCGTGCCGGGAAACACGCGCCAGAACTTGGTGGACATATCGCCTCGTATGCCTCAGCCTCTACACTCTACGAGGTAGGTTTTAACCATTTTTTTAAAGGGAGCAATGCCGTCGCTGGTGGTGATTTGTTATACATTCAAGGGCACTCGTCTCCAGGAATATACGCACGCGCTTTTTTGGAAGGGCGTTTAACTGAGCAGCAACTGGACCACTTTCGTCAGGAAGTGGAAATAGATGGTTTATCGTCTTACCCCCATCCCTGGCTGATGAGTGATTTTTGGCAATTTCCAACTGTATCGATGGGATTAGGCCCCTTGCAAGCTATTTATCAGGCACGATTTTTAAAATATTTGGAACATCGTCAGCTAATTAAAACGGAAGGGCGTAAAGTATGGGCCTTTCTGGGTGATGGTGAAATGGATGAACCTGAATCATTGGGTGCTTTAACCATCGCTGCGCGAGAAAAATTAGATAACCTGATTTTTGTGATAAATTGTAACTTGCAACGCTTGGATGGACCGGTGCGTGGCAATGGCAAAA
>DAIDLK010000024.1:0-2746 GCA_027449525.1 Legionellaceae bacterium
CGCCTTCTTATACTCCTGGCTGGCCACCGTACCGGTGGATTCTCCGGGGAGGTCGATGCCGGTGGGTTGCCCCAATCCGAACATCTTGGCACCCTCAATATTTTTAATGACAAATACATTTTAGCCCGCCCGGACACTGCCACCGATGAAGATTACGCGCACATCGAGGGGGTCGTTGCCCACGAATATTTTCACAATTGGACGGGTAATCGGGTGACCTGCCGTGATTGGTTTCAACTTAGTTTGAAAGAGGGGTTAACGGTATTTCGCGATCAAGAATTCTCCTGCGACATGAATTCGCGTGATGTGTGTCGTATTCAGGACGTGAACGTTATGCGATTGGCACAATTTCCCGAGGATGCTGGCAGTATGGCCCATCCCGTTAGGCCAAGTGCTTATCAAGAAATTAATAATTTTTACACCAGTACAATTTATAATAAAGGTGCTGAGGTGATTCGTATGCTGGAAACCCTCGTGGGTAAAGCAGGTTTTCGCCGCGGTATGGATCGTTATTTTGCGCGTTATGACGGACAAGCCGTCACCATTGAAGATTTTGTTGGTGCGATGAGTGAAGCGAATGCCATCGATCTCAGTCAATTTATGCGATGGTATACCCAAGCTGGCACGCCGCAGGTTTGTTTGGAGGCCACGGAGTACAGCGCTGGACGTTTAAGCATAACCTTGACTCAAACTTGCCCAGCAACGCCTGATGGCGATGCCAAGCTACCGTTTGTTATTCCCATTCGCGTCGGTTTATTCTTGCCCAATGGTGAACCAATCCCCGTCAGTGAACCGGTCTTAGTATTAGACCAAGCACGACAAACCTTTGTGTTTGAATCATTACCAGCTGAGCCGCTTGTTTCGCTGTTACAAGATTTTTCTGCGCCGGTGCATTTGTCACGTAAACTAACGAATGCGCAATGGCTGCAGCTGTTTGATTGCGAGCGGAATGGTTTTGCTAAATGGGACGCTGGCCTGCGCGTTGCGCAAGCGGTGATGCAAACTTGTTATAACACTCCGCAGGCATCGCTTTGGCAAATTGATCCTGCACTATTAGCCGCCTACCAGCGGACGTTATTGGATGATGGTTTAGATGGTTCGTTACGCGCCGAATTATTGACACCACCTGGGTTTGAATTCATATCAGCTGCTTGGTCGTGTGTTGATGTCGAGCGGCTAGAGCAGGTGCGTGATTATTTTCGTGTTACTGTCGGCAATTATTTATGGACGGATGCAGAGCGTTTGTATCAGCAATTATGGTCTGAAGAGGATCATGCGATGCATGGTGAAGCGTATAGTAGGCGGCGACTACGCAATCTATGCTTAGGCTTACTGATGAGAACCGGTCGTTTTGAGGCGCTTACACTCGCAAAACAGCAGTTTATCGCCTCTCGCACCATGACCGATCAACTAGCTAGTTTGACTCTGCTTGCGCATTGCCCGGACGAAGCCTTATCCGGTTCGGCCATTGAGCGTTTTTATCGGCAATGGCACACCGAAGAATTAGTGGTGGATAAATGGTTTTCTATTCAGGCTATTAGTCCCTTGCCGGGTGCTTTAGCGCGAGTAAAAGCCTTAATGCAACACCCTGCGTTTAATCGAAAAAATCCTAACAAAGTGCGTGCCCTCATTGGTGCGTTTTGCCAAAGTAATTTACGCCACTTTCATGCCCTGGATGGCAGTGGTTATGAGTTTTTGGCAGAGCAGACGTTGCTGATGGACAAAATTAATCCGCAGGTGGCAGCCCGACTAGCCAACCCGTTTACGCGGTGGCAACGAGTGGATGAACCACGCCAGGCCTTGATGCTACGTCAATTAGCACAGTTAGCGCAGGCAGCCTTATCGCCGGATTTAAGTGAGTTAGTCACAAAAAGCTTAGCCGCTCGGGGGTGATTAATTAAAAAAAGCGTGTATTGCTGGTGCTTTGGCTAGGGTGTCATAATAGCCCAAATTAATTAGCTCTTGCGTGAATTCTTTTTCAAACAGCAAGAAGCTGAGCAAATCGCCTGAATGGTGTTGTGCCCCGAGTAGATTCAGACAAAAGCGCAGTAAGCTTGGCATGCTGTGGTACTTGTCTTGTGCTATTTCGGCAAAATCAATGCTGGGACGCAAATAGAGCGTCTCAACGGGACGCCAGGGTGAACGGTGTTTTTTCCAAATCGATAACAAGCGTGCGATATCGTTCATGTGGTTCACGGTTTCAATGTCGCGGTCTAAATTATCAATGAACAGCCCATTTAACATGTTGCCTAGAATATTGGCAAAGCCAACTTCAGCGCTAGGCCATCTCTCCAGGTGGGTATTGGTTGGAACAGGACGCGTGCCAATGATGAGAATTTTATCCGCATGGAAACGTAACGCGCCACGTAGTGGAGAAACCAAACCAATACTGCCATCGCCGTAATGAAAACCGTCAATGGATACCGTGGGAAAAAACAGCGGCAGAGCGCTGGAGGATAAGACGTGTGCATTTTTCAGCACGGATCGCTGGCTAATGTGGCGGGGAAAATTCCAGTCCTCAAAACGTGCGTCATGGTGTTGGTAAAACGATACGGTTTGTTGCCGCTCGTAACAATTGGAAATAATTTCTACGGTTTCTAAGCGTCTCTCGGCGATGTGTTGATTGATTGCGACAAAATCAATGTTTTTTTGAATAAAATTATTCAGCGGGGTAGTATCGAGTAGGTGACCTGACTTGCGTTGCTTTACCAAAAAATGGCTCATGTTGCGCATCAGCGACTTGCTC
>DAIDLK010000024.1:2756-10175 GCA_027449525.1 Legionellaceae bacterium
AGACCTCTTGACAATGAATGCTACTCCAGAGCTCCTCGAGTTGCCGCACGCCGCTATCAAAATTATTTGCATTTTGCGCAATAATTGAAGCATTAATGCTGCCAACGCTCACGCCACTGATCATTGCAAACGGGCAGGTCGTTTTTTGTAAGATGTGGTGGATTGCTTTTAGCACCCCTGCCTGGTATGATCCGCGGGCGCCACCGCCTGCTAAATAAAGTGCTACTTTGGTCATTTGAATTGCATCCGTTTGTCTGGCAAGCGCTAATTTAGACTATAGTTGAGCCGCAAAATTTATTCAATTAGAGGAGATGAAATGCCGTCGTTTCTCAATCAACACGCGTTTTTTAAGCAACAGCCGCCGAAGCGAAATTGGTCGTACGTCATGCCTACGGTGGTGCTGATGAGCGTTGGTAGCGTGATGATTCCTCATTTTTCCTTGGGATTAGCCCTGGGAGTAGCAAATTTAGTACTAGCGAGCATGGTTGGGCTACTAGTATCCTTGTTGCCCATTAAAAAAGCCAACCAAGAAGACTACCGTCAACAGTTGCTGTCCTATCCGATGATGGTTACTGTGTTTGCGCCAACGCTTGAAGAGTTATTGTTTCGTGGCCTACTCCAGACACTGCTGATTGCCCTCTTTCCACAGGCAAGCTTGATGGCGGTCTGTATTACCGCACTCTTGTTTGGTCTAGCGCATTTGACGAACGCAAAAGAAAATGACGCTTACCATCAGGCCATCAATACGACCTTTAGTGGCATCTTTTTTGGGCTTGTTGCGATGCAGCTCGGTTTGTGGGCAGCGATTGCTGCACACATGATGAACAACACGATAGCTTTAACCTTGCTGATGTTGTGCGGGGTGCCGGCACCCAAACCACAATCAACCTTCGTTGGGCAATCATCCTTGTCAATCACCATGAATGAAATGGAGTCTCATCATGACGCAACTAGGTGTTGCCCCGCTTGAGGCGGTGTTTGATTTGCAAGCCCGATTGCCTGAAATAGCTTGGCGTTTGCGCGCAGTTGATTCGTTGTGGCGGCATTTACCGCCCGGATTATTTACTTGTACTACCCACGAGCAAACCTGCACAGCAGAGCAATGCATCAAGGAAATTACCAGCAATTTAAACACTCTCCATCACACCACCAATGCGCGTGTTGCGCACTTTTTGGCCCAGCAGATTCAAACTAAAATTGAAGTGTTGCTAAAGCTCAGTCAGCTGCCGGTAGCCAGTCAACGTTCAACGTCAAGCCAGCGCTACACCATCGACAGCCTGCTAACACGCCAACATTATTTAGCTCAATTACACAGCGACATCAGGCGCTTATCTGCGCAACAAACTGCCTTAGAAACTACCTTGGCCAGTCAATTGGCGCAGGGTTTACGTGATGAGTCGGTAGCTCGCTTGCAGCGCGATTTAGGTGAGCTAGCACGTTATTTAACCCAGGCACAAGAAGCGTTAGCGGTTGCCACCGGTTCACAATGGCGTAATGATTGATGAAGTGACGCGCATTCATCGTAATCGAATGGAGTTTGAATCCTCCACCGGATGGTTGCCAATCCTATCAAAGGTTACTATTATTACAGTATTACTGTAATGGAGAAATACAAATGCTGACTTCGACACTAACTTCTAAAGGACAAGCAACCATTCCATCTGAAATTAGAAAAAATCTAAATTTACATACGGGAGATAAGGTTGTTTTTGAAGTAGTAGATCATCAAGTAGTGATAAGAAAAGTAACACCGTTTGATCATGTTTATCATGCTGGTTTAGCCGCAACCCTCACTGAATGGAATTCTGCTGAAGATGATGAGGCTTATCGTGACTTATAAACCGTATAGTGTGGTGATTGTCCCCTTCCCTTTTACCGAAAGTATTCGCACGAAGCGACGGCCAGCTTTGGTTTTAAGTACGGAAAAGCATCAAAAAGACACAAGGCATATTACTTTATTGATGATAACTAGTGCGAAACAGAGTACATGGCCGAGTGATTATTGCATTGCTCATCTCAATGCAACTGGATTACCGTCACCTTCTATGATTCGTCAGAAAATTTTTACTCTCGACCTAACCCTGATACAAGGAGTTTTAGGCTGTTTATCAACGAGTGATCAACAGCAGGTTGTCAATCAACTGCAGCAACATCTTCTTGTTTAGACCTCGATATTGGACGGGACACTAGTCGCTCGCAAGGGCGTAATTATCGATTAAGCGAATGCCGTCTATCGTCACCGCGGCTAAGCGCCGTCCTTGCCAGTCGGCCAGGTAATCGACCGCGATCCCAAGCGTTTCTAAGGCGTGCTGGGCAGCCGATAACGTGGGCGCTTGTCTAAACTGTTGGGCAAACTGAATCGCTTTGTCTTTTGCCGCCGGCGAGAGGCGTTGGTTGCGTGAGCTATACGCGAGTCCATTGTCTTCGCGGACCGTTGGGCAGCCGATAATGTCTACCGGCAGAAAAAAAGCGTCTACCATGCCGCGAATGATCTGAAGCTGTTGGTAATCTTTTTCGCCAAAATAAGCGCGAGCGGGTTGCGCGAGTTGCAACAGTTTCATCACGACGGTGAGCATGCCAGTAAAGTGCCCCGGGCGGTGCGCGCCCTCGTACGGTTGACTCAATTGTGTCTCTTGAATTTGATAGGTAAATTGATCACGGTAGATTTGTTCGGTTGGAGGAATTAAGCAATAATTAACGCCATGTTCTTTCAAATAAGCGATATCTTCGTCTAATGTACGAGGATAGTGGGTGAAATCATCTGGGTTATTAAATTGGGTGGGGTTGATGAACAAGCTCACGAGGGTATGGCTATTTTCAGCTTGTGCACGTTGTATCAGTGACAAGTGCCCCTTGTGTAAATTACCCATCGTGGGCACGAAGCCTAAACAGGACGCTTTGGGTAAGGCAGCGCGCGTGCACTGCCAGGGCGCTAACTCGGTAAATAATTCCATGCACAACTCCTGGGTTAAAACGCCTGTTCGGCGGTGGGGAAAGTGTGTTGCTGTACTTCAGCAACGTAGTTATGAATGGCGTCCAGTATCATCGGTCCACCCGGCGCAAATTGTTTCACGAAGCGTGGTTGGAAGGCTGAATTTAGGCCGAGTAGGTCATGCCAGACTAATACTTGCCCGTCGGTGTGCATGCCGGCACCAATCCCAATCGTCGGAATCGCTAACCGTTGGGTGATACGTTGCGCCAGCGCTTGGGGAATGCACTCGAGTACGACGGCAAAACAGCCCGCTTGTTCGAGAGCGCAAGCTTGGTCTAGCAGACGTTGGGCTTGTTCGGTTTGCTTACCCTGCACGCGGTGTCCACCTAATTGATGCACGGATTGAGGCGTTAAACCAAGGTGGCCCATAACAGGAACCCCGGCTTGGACTAGGTGATGAATGGTGCCGAGTACTTCGGCATCCGCGCCTTCGAGTTTAACCGCGTGCGCTCCGGCTTGCATGAGTTGGGTCACTTGTCGCATGGTATCGGCCAAGCTGAGGCGGTAACTGAGGAAGGGCAAATCACTAATTAAAAATTGTTGACCTAGCCCGCGTGACACGGCGGCGGTATGTAAGCACATCATGTCCATGGTTGCCATCACGGTGGTAGCATGGCCATGCACTGCCATGGCGACAGAGTCACCGACTAAGATTGCATCAATCGGTGTTTGTGCAATCAATTGTGCCGAGGGAAAATCATAGCAAGTGAGCATGCTGATTTTTTCCAGCTGTTTTTTTTTGCGTTTAAAATCATGGATGGTCATACTAGGTCCTTGTCGCATGGATCAAGTCCTCCTTCGTCAATTAAATGGTCATCGGTCATCGCCCAGCAGAGTCGATGCAATCGGCATGATAATGCACACCGTGGAAAATACAAGTTAGAATAGAATTTTTTTGAGGATTTGACGATGATGTTGCTAGAGCCGTTGCATACTTCGGGCGACCACGCCCTGCAATTAACCGCACAAGCCGGACGAGTGGAAGCAAGTTTATTGGTGCCGGAAGGCTATGATTATCAGACAATTGCCCTATTAGGTCACCCCCATTCGCTGCAAGGTGGCACCATGCAGAATAAAGTGGTGACCACGTTAGCGCGTCTGTTTAAAGACTTAGGTATCGCCAGTTTGCGTTTTAATTTTCGTGGGGTAGGACAGTCCGACGGTGTTTACGATGCCGGAATTGGCGAGAGTATCGATATGCTGGAGTTAGCTCGACAGTGTCGTGTGATGTTGCCTGACGTGCGGTTGTGCTTTGCTGGTTTCTCGTTTGGTTCGTATGTCGCTTATCGGGCGGCGGCGCAAACTCAGTCCGCTTTGTTGTTAACCATTGCGCCACCCGTGCATCATTATGATTACGCTACGTGGTCACCAAGACCGTCGCCTTGGCTTGTGGTGCAGGGCGATGACGATGAGGTGGTGCCGCTGGCGGACGTATTGAGGTTTGCTGAGCAACAGCAGTTGTCGGTGATGCGGTTGGCCAAGACGGGCCATTTTTTTCACGGTCAATTATTAGCACTCAAAGAGCGGCTGCTGCCGGAAATCAAGCGCGTGTTGTCATGCAATTAATGTCGGCTTATGACGCGGCAGTAGCTGTTGGTACGATTCGTAACTCACAGTTGCAGCGCGAAGTGGTTGCTGCACTAGCCGAGGTTACGACAGCCCTATTAGCCAGTAAGAAGCATTGGTATTGGCCATTTCCAGTGCGAACTCCGCAGGGCTTGTATCTTTATGGCCCAGTTGGAGCCGGTAAGACCTACTTGATGGATTTGTTTTACCAACACTACCCCGGTCGTGATAAACGGCGCTTTCATTTTCATCAGTTCATGCAATGGGTGGATGCGGAGTTACGGCGCTTGCAAGGGGTACACGATCCGTTGCGGTCGGTGGTTAATCGACTAGTTGCTGAGACTCGTGTGTTGTGTCTTGATGAGTTTCTCGTGCATGACGTCGCGCACGCCATGATCTTAGCTGATTTATTGAAAGGCTTATTGCAGCAGGGTGTGGTGTTGATTGCCACCGCGAATACCGCGCCGCATGATTTGTACCGTGGGGGTGTCCACCGTGAGCGTTTTTTGCCAGCCATTGCACTGATTCAACAGAATTGTCGAGTGATGAAGCTGGACGAGCAAGGCGATTACCGTTTGGGGCGTGAACACAGTGAGGTCGCCTATTTTTATCCACTGACAGTAGCCACTCGGCGGGCTATGACGCAAACATTTGCTGCGTTAACCGAGCATTTACCGCAACAAGCCAGGCAGCTCACGATTCAAAATCGTCCGATCGAGGCGTTGTGCTGCGCAGGACGTGTGGTGTGGTTTGAGTTTAATGTGCTGTGTAACATGCCGCGTAGCCAGTTAGATTACTTGGAACTAGCGAGTCTCTTTGATGTTTTATTACTCAGTGATATTCCAGCACTCGATCCGGAAGATATCACGCGAGTGGTGTTACTCATTCGTTTAGTGGATGTGCTTTACGACTGCAACGTGCACTTGGTGATTTCAGCTGCCGTGCCAGTTGAAGGTCTCTACGAAAAGGGGCCAATGTCTGGCGAATTTAAACGCACGTTGAGTCGTTTGCAAGAAATGCAGTCGGAAGACTATCGGCGCCGTCACCGACGTCGATGACAGGGTCGGAGTTTTTGTTTAAAATTACTTCAAAATGAGAATGGTTCTTGTTATCATTTGTGTTAAAATCGAATCATGAATGGTTTTTAGTAGATACCTATGCCTTTGACTAGCGCGGAGTTACAGCCTGGACAGCGGGTTAGTTTGTGTGATTTTGGTCAGACGGAGGTCAGTTACCGGCGTCGGCTGCTAGCGTTGGGTTTAACGCGTGGTGCCTGTGTGCGTTTGGTACGGCGAGCGCCTTTAGGTTGTCCCCTGCTCTTGGAAGTACGCGGCGCGACGCTCATTGTGCGCGCACGTGAATTAGCGCATGTGTTGTGGGAGGCTTGCTGATGCGGATTGTTTTGGCCGGAAATCCTAACGTGGGAAAAACCAGTTTATTTAATGCCTTAACTGGCCTGAGTCAGCGGGTGGGGAATTGGTCTGGCGTGACCGTGGCGGCGCAAAGCGAGTGGTTAACGATTGGAGCTGAACGCCACGAATTAATTGATTTACCCGGACTCTATTCGTTAGCTCCCGGCGATACACCAGCGAGTATTGACGAGCAAATTGCGCTACAAACACTCACTACCGTCCCCATCGACTGCATTATCAATGTGGTTAGTGCGTGCCATTTAGAGCGTCATGCTTATTTAACCAGTCAACTACTAGAACTGGGGGTGCCGGTTATTATCGCGCTGACGATGACCGAGCGCGCTAAACAACAAGGCATCACCCTCGATACGGCACAATTTGCCACACAAATTGGTTGTCCGGTGGTACCGATACAGACAGCAAACGATGCGGGGCTCCATGCGTTAAAGCAACATCTTTGCGCACCATTATCAAAGCCGAAGCCGTTGCGGGTCACACTTCCTTCTGATGGGTTCGAAGAGGATCGTGATTTACTGTTAGCGGATGCGCGCTATACCGCGGTGCATCGTTTCGTCGAAGGCATCCAAGTGCACACCAGCGATGGCCGTGACTACTGGACGGATCGGTTGGATCGCGTTTTTTTACAGCGCTTTTTGGCGATTCCGCTGTTTCTTTGCCTAATGTACGCCTTGTTTTTCGTTGCCATGCAAGGGGGAGGATGGTTACAACAAGTATTTAGTCAAGCAACCGAACAGCTGTTGGTTAGCTACCCGCGCTCACTGTTGTCCGCTACTCAGGCCCCTCAGTGGCTGATTGCTTTGCTGACGAATGGAGTAGGCTCCGGTATTAGTACCACACTAACGTTTATTCCGGTCATGGGCTGTATGTTTTTTTGTTTGTCGCTCCTCGAGAGTTCGGGTTATATGGCCCGTGCCGCTTTTATCATGGACCGTTTAATGCGTTACATAGGGTTACCGGGTAAAGCCTTTGTGCCAATGATGATTGGTTTTGGCTGCAATGTTCCCGCTGTATTGGCGGCCCGCACGCTCGATTCAAAACGCGAACGGTTATTAACTATCTTGATGACGCCGTTTATGTCGTGCAGCGCGCGGTTAACCATTTATGCCGTGTTTGTGGCGGCTTTTTTCCCGAATGGAGGGCATAATATCGTATTTTCATTGTATTTAATTGGGATCCTGATGGGGGTATTAACCGGCTATTTATTACGGCGTAGTTTGTTCGCCGGACCGATTGCGCCGCTGATTCTCGAATTACCAACCTATCAATTACCCAATTGGCGTAGTATTGCTCGCGATACCTGCCGGCGTTTGCATGAATTCATTTGGCGTGCCGGTCGTTTAATTGTACCCATTTCGGCCCTGTTGGGTGGGCTAAATGCTTACTCCCTTGACGGACAATTAGTGACCGGCTCAGCTGTGTCACTCTTGG
>DAIDLK010000025.1 GCA_027449525.1 Legionellaceae bacterium
GGTGGTGCCGTTTTTCAACCCCTTGTTGGTGTTTTTTTACAACATTGCTCATCGGCCGTGCAAATCAATCATGTCTGGAGTTACTCGGTTCACTGTTACCAATACGCGTTGCTGGTGCTGCCATTATCCTTCTGCCTTGCGTTCATTATGGTGCTGCTGATGAGCGAATCGCATCCTGAGGTTCGGTCTTGAGTATCATTCTAGGACTTGATCCTGGCTCACGAATTACTGGTTATGGTGTGATTGATGCGCGCGGACAAACCGTTCATTACCTGGATAGCGGATGCATACGTACCGCCAAGGGTGAATTAAGTGCACGATTATTAGAGATCTTTACTGGTGTTTGCCAATTAATGGAGACCTACTTACCGACTCAAGTGGCAATAGAGCAAGTTTTTATGCACAAAAATGCTAACACCGCACTTAAATTAGGGCACGCACGCGGTGTTGCCATGGTGGCTTGCGCGTCACATCGCCTGCATGTGGCAGAGTATTCGCCGCGTCAAATTAAACAAGCCGTGGTTGGCTACGGTGCAGCAGAAAAAGAACAAGTTAAAGAGATGGTCATGCGTTTATTAAAATTAACTCAAAAACCGCAAACGGATGCTTCTGATGCATTGGCTGTGGCCATCTGCCATCATCATTCGCAGTCAGGCTTGTTAGCACGTGCGCTGGCTATAACCTAGGGAGGCATGATGATTGGTTGGCTGAAAGGAACGTTGGTTGATACGCAACAACCGGGGCGTTTGGTCTTAGACGTTGGTGGGGTGGGGTACGATGTTGAAACATCATTGCCTACGTTTTTTCAAGTGCAGGCATTAACTGGCTTGATCGAGCTACACATACATACCGTGGTTCGTGAAGATGCCTTTTTGTTGTATGGCTTTAAAGACCATGATGAACGACGCTTATTTCGTGCGCTCATTAAAGTGAACGGTGTTGGTCCCAAATTAGCTATCACCATTTTGTCAAGCGTTACCCCAGAGGAGTTTGTTCATTTAATTCAACAGCAGAACCCAAGTTTACTCACTCGTATTCCGGGGGTCGGCAAAAAAACCGCTGAGCGCCTGGTGGTTGAAATGAAAGACTCATGGCAGCGCAATCCCAATACGCTTGTTCAATCAGGCGATTTACATTCGAGACTCATGCGACCGGCCGATGAAGCCATTCAAGCATTGGCTGCACTAGGTTATAAAGACCATGAAGCCAGCAAAATTATAACGCAATTGGATGATGGGCAGAAAAATTGTGAACAATTGATTCGCCAAGCACTCCAGCGTCTTTCGGGTGCTGTTGCTTTGTAACAAGCTAAGTCACCTTGATTTGAAGCAAAAAATTGAATATAGTGCGCTCAATTAAATCTTAGTATGAATTGATGAATGCAAACCTACTTTAATTACATTACTCGAGAAATTGAAGACATTTGCAGCGTCCAAGCTTTCTATTTAGTAGCATGCGGCGGGGATCGTTATAAACTAATCGCCTCACCCGAGCCGCTAAACACCATGAACTCTGATCGCCTTACCAGGTGCAACAGTTATTGGCTATTAACTTGGGCACAAATTGAACCGCATCTGGCTGAACTGTTTCCACATAATCAGTTGCGCGATGAACCGCTTGGTAGCGATGAAATAGTTAGCTTGTTTGGTTTAACCCACGCTCAGCTTGAGCTTGATAGGCAGTTTTTTTCGCCTCTGATATTAGCTGGCCACAACGTCAATGCTATGATTCACCTATTATCCAATTCAACCAATCCTGCGGCCATACGACCTATCGTGTCAGAATTACGTGAATTAGCTAATCCGGATGCTAACCCCCTAAACCAATCACTACTTGCGGAAGCTGGCGTCATTCCACCGCTGGTTCGATGCTTAGGTTTTCTTGATAGCGAAATCCAAGAACTCGCGGCAGGGACACTATTTAATCTAATCTATCAATGCCCTGATAATCAAACAATACTCTATGAAGAACAGGGTATTCCAGCTTTAGTAAGGTTACTGCCTTGGGAGGCCCCAGCAGTACTAAGAATTGCCGCTGAAACGTTACACCAGTTAGTGGACGGAGAGGATACACTTCATCAAAACGCCGTTCGTGAAGCCGGTGGATTGACGTTGATACTCAATCTAGTAAAGAAATTTAGAATGTTAAATGAAGACGCCAATTATTGGTTGCTTAAATTACTTAAAGAATTACTCGTCAACAATGAATTGAACCAGAATACAGTGTTAGCTGCCGATGGTATTCAGTGGCTATTGCCACTCTTATTAGAAGATTCCGAGGATGATCTGTTGAGAAAAATAACGCTTGATGCCTTAGACTATTTAGCTTTGAAAAATAACCAAAGTCAGGCTGTCTTTTGTCAAGCAGGCGGCATTGGGTTATTACTTCACCTTCTTAGTCAAGATACTCTCATCCAAACGAAACAAGCTGCAACCAATCTACTAGTTATTTTACTGGATAACCGAACCCACCAAGATCTCCTGCGTCTAGCAGGTGGAATTTTAACGCTAGTTGCTCTCATCAACTCCTCTGATGCACACACCAAATGGCTCGCATTGACCCTCATAGTTTATTCTGTGCAACGGAATGAGGTGAGCCAAAATGCAATCCGTCAAGCGGGTGGAATTGAGTTGTTATTAGTTGCTTCATTGGATTCTAATCTTAGAGGAAGGGAGCTGGCTAAAAACGCTCTTTTGGCCGTGATGTCGAACAATCCTAGTAACCAGTCTGCGGTGCACGAATTAGCTCATTCAAATGAACAACCGGTGCAACAAGCTGCAACTCAACTATTGAACCTACTGCACCAGCGCGCTATTAATCAGGTGGTGCAGCATGGTTTATTTCACGTGCAAGCAACACAAACCGACGCATCAGACCTCGATGCACCGGCGGAAACAAACTACCGTAATTGACCGCATCACCCTAGTACGTCATCCTAAAATTCAATTTTGACCAGTAGCCCATTGCCATGTTTAGGTGTGGCAAGGCAAATGCTGGCATGATGCATGGTACATATTTGTTGCACAATGGCCAATCCTAACCCGCTTCCGGTGGCTTTATTGCCCAGTACACGATAAAAACGTTCAAACACTCTGGCGCGCAATTCTTCTGGAATGCCAGGTCCGTTATCTTCTACTTCAAGCGCAACGTGCTGTTGTTGGTTTAAAATACGCACGGTGACTAATTGGTGTTCAGGGCTATAGCGAATGGCATTATCGATTAAATTGCGCAATAAAATGGCAATTGCGGTGCTGTTAGCTCGGATCATTGCGTTTGGGTGCAGCTCTTCAAGCACCAACTCTATTTTTTTTTCTAGAGCAGCAGGGGTTAGCATGGCCAATACATCGCGCGTGATGCGATTTAGATTAACCCAGTCTTGGCCATTGGGGTCTGGCTCATTCGGAACGAGCTGACTCATGGTTAATAATTGTTGCACGATACGTGTGCTGCGATTAACGCAAGTAATTAGTTTAGCCAGTGCCACGTTTTTTTCTTGGCTCGATGGAGCGTGAAGGGCCACCTGAGCTTGCGTTTTGATAGCTGCTAGTGGCGTACGCAACTCGTGTGCCGCATCGGCGGCAAAACGTTTTTCACGTTCAAAGCTTGCTTTTAAACGAAAAAATAAATGGTTCAATTCGTTGACCAGTGGGGTAATTTCCTCAGGTACCGCATCGGTTTGTACTGGCTCAAGATGGCTTGCTTCCCGATTCGCTACCTCTTGCGCCACCGCATCTAAACTGCGCAGTCCTCGACCAATAATAAACCAAATTAAAAAACCAGATAAAGGAAACACCAGCAGCATGACAAAGATTTCATCGTGCACAATTCGCCAGCCTAGCTCAACCGTGGACTGCGCATGCTCACCGAGTGGTGCCGGGTTTTTTACATGTTCCTGGAGGTTTTTTTGTTCTAATGTGAAATTTCCAAGGGCGGTGATCAGAGTGGTAATGGCAATGGCCGACAATAAATTGATGAGTAAAAACGCGCGGATGGAGCGATGAAGAGTAAATTTAGTACTCATCTTTTTCTACCATGTAGCCAATGCCACGAATTGTGCGGATATAATGCGCGTCTAGTTTTTTACGTAAATTATGAATATGCACCTCAAGGACATTGCTATCAACGTCTTCATCCCAACCATAAATGCTTTGCATGAGCTGATCTCGTGTGATAACTTTACCGGCGTTTTCAAGTAATTTTTGTAGCAAGGCAAACTCACGCCGCGGTACGTTCACCGGCTCACCATCGAGCAAGACCGTGTGTGCACCGTGGTCAAGGCTAATATTACGATAATGTACTATCGTATCAGCTCGGCCCTGCGAGCGACGAATGAGCGCTTTAATACGCGCATTTAATTCGGTGAGATCAAACGGCTTCACCATATAATCATCGGCGCCGGCATCAAGACCCGCCACTCGGTCTTCAATTGACTCGCGAGCGGTCAGAATAATAACCGGTGTTTCAATGCCAGAGCTGCGTAAATGCTGCAATAGCTTCATGCCTGATAGTTTTGGTAAGCCGAGATCCAGGATGATGAGTTCAAATGACTCCTGCGGAAAGGCGTTACTCGCTGTTGCGCCGTCTTTTAGCCAATCCACCACATAACCAAATTGCATAAGGCCAGTTTTAATGGCATCGCCGAGTAATTCATCATCTTCTACAAGCAAGAGGCGCATGGTGTTATCCTATAGAAAACATTATTCCCTAACGCGTTGTTTTAAATCATTCACTGATAAATGTTTGCTTAGATACAACGCCTGTAAAAAAACAAACATCAGCGTAAATCCAATTCCGCCAAACAACTTAAACGCAACCCAAACATCGGTAGTAAACGAATAAGCAACGTACAGGTTAACGAAACCCATGACGATAAAAAAAATGCACCAAGCCGCGTTTAAGCGATACCAAATAGTGCGGGGCAAGTCGACATTGGCTTCCATCATTTTTTGTATGAGCGGTTTTGAGCCTAAAAAAGAAGAGCCCAAAAACAATAGCGAGGAAAACCAATAAATACCTGTGGGTTTCCATTTGATGAACCAAGGGTTTCTAAAAAATAGCGTGGCACTACCCAGCACCACAATTAACCCTAAACTCACCAAGTGCATTTTCTCGTAACGTTGATGTTTCAGGCGATAAAACAATACCTGCAAAATAGCGGCTACCATCGCAAACGCGGTGGCACCGTATAAACCAAACAGTTTATAACCACAAAAAAACACCATAATTGGAAATAAGTCGAAGAGTAATTTCATCAGCTTTACTTCAATCCGTTAAATTAAACACATTATAGCATGCGTAAGAGTGTACTGGCATCAGCTGGTGTGTGTCATCGTCCCATGCTTGCTAGCAGTGACAATACATTGGTGACATCAAGCTGTTGTTGGTAAGCTAGTGAATCACCTAGTCGCTTTAATTGATTGAAATCAAAATATTCACAACGGACTAATGGTTTTTTATTGACTGGATTTTGACCGACACGGACAATCGCTGCCTTGGTTAACCTTAGCGATAAAGCAGCCCGTTCAGCTTGTTTCGGTGTTTCACACTCAACCCAAGCTATGTTTTGCTTTGTATTATATTTCCACCCACTGCATTGACTTAATTGAGACAAAATAGGGATTAACTGACGAGCGTTGACCCCAGCAGTCATGAACAAAGGTGATTTTGGTGCTTTGCAGTTAGGAAGGTTAAAACGACGTTGATCTTCCTTCACCCACTCGATGAGCATACGATCGTACCTTTGACTGTGTTCCCCAGCATAAATATCGATATCACCATCCAAGTAATGACCATCTACCGGAATTAATTCTTTTAAGTGATCATGCTCCAAAACTGCATTGTTGAATAGGATAGTACTGTTTTGTTTTTCCTCTATGAATTCTCGTGCGAAATAGCTTTTGCCAGCCCAAATATCACAAATGATTGCATTGGGCCCCCATTTATCTATTTCGCGTCTAATTTGAATTGGTTTAAGTTTATCCACTGGGATATTGATTGAGGACGATACGTTGTTGCCAATTAAAAGCATTTGATGCCTTCTAAGATAAATGCTTTGAAAAGCAATGCCGGGATACTTGTTTTTTAAATATCCCGTAACGTAATTAACGCTCATCCCACAATTATAAAAAACAAGAGTTTGAGTTATATCAGCGATCGTAGCAATGTTTCTTCTATTCTCATCGGTCGTCTCTTGATTGTAGGCTTCACATGTCATAAAGCACTTATTCAGTTCGGAATAGGATAGCTGTTGTGATTCAATAACATCGACTCGATTAAAGGCTCCATAGGGAAAACGCGCTCGAATGATCTGATCGGCTTCTTGAATGAGCGGGTAGAGGGAATGTTCTATGAGTTCTGAGCCACATTGAATCGAGCATCTCGTGTCATTAAGTGCTCCACTTTTCTCGGCATACTTTGGCTCGTCAGCTGCAATTGCCTTAAGGCTGTCATCATTAGTGCCTATTTCTTTACCAATGCTTTTCATTCGGTAACATTCCTACAAATATTAGCTCAATATAGAGCATATTATTATTTTTTGGCTACATTTGCAACTATATTATACAATACACCTTGCTTGCAGCCGGTGTTTAATTGTCACAGCCCCTCGTTATTTGCATAATAATTTCTTGGCAGGGTAAGATGCTTATCTTCTTGGTAATGTTGATGCACAGGATGCAATGATGTTGGAAAGTGATCGCTTGATAAGTTTAAACCCCATAGGCGCAGAAGAAGCACTCGATCGCGCTATTCGTCCGGTACGCTTGAGTGATTACATTGGTCAAGAAGAGGTGCGTCAACAGATGCAAGTATTCGTTGAAGCGGCTATGAAGCGCCATGAGGCATTGGATCATGTCTTAATTTTTGGTCCGCCTGGTTTAGGAAAAACTACCTTGGCGAATATTATTGCTCACGAGTTGGGGGTTAATTTGCGGCAAACCTCTGGTCCAGTGCTCGAACGCGCTGGGGATATTGCTGCCATTTTAACTAATTTGCAAACTAATGATGTGTTGTTTATCGATGAAATTCACCGATTGCATCCAGTGATTGAAGAAATTTTATACCCAGCCATGGAAGACTATAAGCTTGATATTTTAATTGGTGAAGGTCCCTCTGCGCGTTCCATTAAGATAGAATTACCGCCATTTACTTTAATTGGAGCTACCACGCGTGCTGGTTCGTTAACGTCACCTCTACGGGACCGGTTTGGTATTGTGCAGCGCGTAGAGTTTTATGCGGTCAGTGATCTCACACTCATCGTGAAGCGTTCTGCCAATTTACTGCAAGTTCCTATAGACGATGCGGGTGCCCTTGAGATTGCTAAACGCGCTCGAGGTACGCCACGCATTGCCAATCGATTATTGCGTCGTGTTAGGGATTATGCGGATGTTAAAGGTCAGGGAAACATTACACTGGAAATGGCAAGCTTTGCGCTGGATCAACTGCAAGTCGATGCGTATGGGTTTGATATGATGGATCGTAAACTGTTGTCAGCGGTGCTTGAGCGTTTTGCTGGCGGGCCAGTGGGACTTGAGAGTATTGCCGCCGCAATTGGCGAAGAAAAGACCACCATCGAAGACGTGATTGAGCCGTACCTGATTCAACAAGGCTTTCTGATGCGCACTCCCCGTGGGCGTCAAGCAACTCCCCTCACGTATCAGCATTTTGGTTTAAAGGTTGAGGAAGAAGCTATCACGCGGTAGAATAAGCGGTATTTTCAATGCACGCATAGGGTATATCAAGTGAATATCTTAGGTTACTTTTTTCAAGCAGGAATGGTGGTTAAGCTGGTAATGCTGTTGTTGCTTGCGGCTTCGCTGTTTTCTTGGACATTAATTTTGCATCGCGCTTGGTATTTTAGCCAGATGCAAAGCCACTATGAACGTTTTAATCGGCGTTTCTGGGGTAGTTCCGATTTAAGTATTTTATTTGCCGACGTAGATAGCAACATTGAGTCGCGCCAGGGTTTGGCGACGATCTTTCATGCTGGATTTAAGGAATTTTTACGTTTACGACCCCAGTCTAGCATTGATTTTGAGGCAATCGTTCGCGTGATGCAAATTGCAATTACAAAAGAAGCTGAGCAGCTGCAACAACATTTACCCTGGTTTGCTTCAATAGGGTCAATTGCGCCCTACGTTGGGTTGTTTGGTACTGTGTGGGGCATTATGGCTTCCTTGCAGGCATTGGGGCATGCGCAGCAAGCTACCATCGCAATGGTTGCACCTGGAATTTCGGAGGCGCTGGTAGCCACGGCGCTTGGTTTGTTCACAGCAATTCCTGCGGTGATGGCGTATAATCGTTATAGCACCCGAGCCAACAGTTTACTGGGACGTTATGATTTATTCCAAGAAGAACTCTTAGCACTCATTACGGCACAAACTAATTCAGCAGCGCTTTACCAAGGAAAGTTAGGATGAAAAAACGTGTGCTTAACATCAGTCCTATGGCTGAAATCAATGTTGTGCCGTACATTGATGTTATGTTGGTGTTACTCGTCATTTTTATGATCACAGCGCCCATACTGTCACAAGGGGTAACGGTGGATTTGCCAAAAATGACCAGCGATGTGGTGCAAAAACAAGCCCATGATCCTGTGATTGTTTCCGTTGATCGTGATGGATTGTATTATTTAAACAGTGCGAATCATCCGGCTGAGCCCATCGATTCACACGCACTGCAAATTCAAGTAGCTGCAATCCTGGCTTTAGCGCGTGACGAGCAGCAGACCATTCAAGTGCTGGTGAAGGGTGATCAAGGTGTAAGTTACGGTAGAGTCATGAGCGCCATGGGCCTGCTGAAACAAGCGGGGGCTGATAAAGTGGGGTTAGTCACAGAAACAGATGCCCAATCTGCAGAGGAACGCCCATGAACGGTTGGCGCGCCTACCGTAGCTTTTTTTTAACAGCGCTCGTCCTGCATTGTTTGTTAGTGATAGGTCTTATTTGGGAACATAGTACCTCTTCTGTCGCGCTGAAGATTGATTCAGGTGTAGCACCTGTCGCCCAACTGAATCAATCGATCTCACCTCAACATAACGCGATTGAGGCGCACAGTATCGATGCGCAGGCCGTTACGGCTGCGGTTGAAGAACTGAAATTAGCACGAGCTAAAGCGGCGGAGGTGGAACAAAAGCATCAGCAACAATTACTTGCGGAGGCTCGCGCTGTGGAACAAAAACGCGTGCAGGCCCAGCGCCATATTGAAGCGTTAAAAGCCGAGGCAGCCCGATTAGCTCGCATTGAACAACAGCGTGTTCAGCGCGAGCAGCAACATCTTGCCGAGCTTGCCAAACAGAAAGAACTGCAGAAACAACAATTGCTGGCTCTACAAAACGAACAGCGGGAATTACGTGAGCGGATGCGTAAGGCAGAAAAAGCAAAGATCGAACAAGCGGCCAATACAGCCCGAATGGCTGCCGTTATTGATCAGTACAAAGCACGAATCACCCACGCTATTAGTCAGCAGTGGATTTTACCTGAGCATGCTGATAGGCGCTTATCAAGCCAGTTCCGTATTCGACTTAATACAGATGGTCGCGTTTTAGAGGTCATGCTCACTCGCAGCAGTGGTGATACTTTGCTTGACCGATCCGCGCAAGCAGCTATTTATAAAGCATCACCATTACCTGTGCCACCGGACGCCGAACTCAATAAGATCTTTCAGGATATCAGTTTGACGGTACGCCCGGAGAACAGCCAAAGTTAACATGGGGTAGGGAGTAGGTTCATGGTTTGGTTAAAAAAATGCATACTAATCGTAATGTTGGTTTATTCTG
>DAIDLK010000026.1:0-353 GCA_027449525.1 Legionellaceae bacterium
ACCGGTGGCGGTTGTTCATCCTCCAACTGGTGGCTCTACCCCGGACGCTACATCGAGCTAGCTAAAAGCAATTGGGATCACTTTGGCACAGAAGCACTGCTCGCTTACCAAACAGGCCATCAGCTGGCCTTAAAGCAAGCACTCCACGCTTCGAAAACACACAGCACGGTCCAGTTGGAGTTAGCCTATGCGCTCAATGCGTTTGCTTGTCATTTTCTTTCGGATCGTTTCTCCACCGGCCACATGCGTACACCGCGCGCTCAGCTCCCTGATCATGTAACACCTCGTTTAATCGGGTCCGGCACCGAAATATGCGAGATAAGCATCTGCTGGTAAATGTCCAGCCTCGTGGA
>DAIDLK010000026.1:363-9771 GCA_027449525.1 Legionellaceae bacterium
AGACCAGCATAGAAATGATTGAAAAACAGGAATAAATGTCGATTTTTCACAATTTTCAAAGTCATTTGTTACAATAATTAATCAGGGTCAAACCTGGAGTTATTTTCAGGAACCCAGACAGGTCACCATTGGGTGGCTTATGGCGATCGGTCCATGTTAGGCAAGCCCAGTGCCGCTCACCGCCAAGCCATCATTAAAGCCATGCAACGCTCGGCAGATGAACTATTTGCAACCTATAAACAGGGTAAATTACCGTCGAAAGACTCGGTACTTCCGCTGGTTCCAGAACCTGATGAAATTGGCGCTGCCGCGCAACAAGACATCTCGCCTCTCTTCTACTGGGATGACAACACCCAACAACTCATGCGCCGCAAGAATTTACAAAATCCTTATGACCGCCATTGGATAGCACGCTGGTGGAGCTGGTCTACTTTGGCCAAATTAGCGACAGGCAACCAATTACCGGTACACGATCAAGTTGCGTTAGCAACCAGTGATTGGCGTCACCAAGCCCTTGATAGCGGGCTGATTACCGACCCATCACTCCTGGCTTGGCTTAATGGGAAAGCTGAATAAAGTGCTCACGATAATAACGCAGCTCGTCAATTGAGTCGTGGATGTCGGCTAACGCTAAATGTTTGGAGTGTTTTTTAACACCAGATAATAGCGTGGGGGACCATCGCGCCACCAGCTCTTTTAACGTGCTGACATCCAGATTGCGATAATGAAAAAATGCGGCTAAGTTTGGCATGTAATTCGCCAAAAAACGCCGATCTTGGCATATACTATTTCCGCACATGGGTGATTTGCCCGCATCTAAGTAGGTACTCAAAAAAGCTAGCGTCTGACGCTCAGCTTCCTGCTCGGTGCAGCTCGTTTCACGTACTCGGGCCACTAAACCCGATGCATGGTGTTGCTTTGTATTCCAGGCGTCCATGGCTATTAACCGCTCTTCAGGTTGATGAATCGCCAATACAGGGCCTTCGGCCAATACATCAAGATGTTGGTCAGTGACTACCGTGGCAATTTCAAGAATGCGATCACGCTCAGGACTTAACCCGGTCATTTCTAAATCAATCCAAATCAAATGTTGGTTATTTTTCATGCGCTTCCCACTCCGTTAACTGATGTTGCACCTGCGACACACGCTGTTTGTAAAGCACTTGTTTAATCACAGCACCATCCTGTGAGTCAGTCAGGTCGGTCACTCGCACGGCGCGAACCAGTTGCAATAATCGCAACCAATGCGGGATAGTCAGTGAGGCGAATCGCTGCGGATTCTGTGCCTGCAGCACAGTCAATACCTGTTCAAAGCGTGCCGGACGTCGAAAAGCGTCAGCCTGCTCAAAGAGCGTAACGACCTCGGCCGCGGTGCGCTGGACGTATGGCTGAATTTTAGTCTGTAATGCAGCGCATAAACAAGCCAAATCACGAAATGGATTAGCAATACGCAGGCGCTGACACAAAGCCTTAATCATTACCACACTGCGCTCGGAAAAGACTCCGTGCATTGGCCACTGGGCCATGGGGGTCTCTTGCTTGCCTAATTCCAATAATAGGACGGCAAACCGCACCATTGGATCACTGGATGAATGACTTACGCGCGCCAAATTTTTTAGCGCCTGCATTCCGGCATCAATGAAATGCCCGGCATCCGGTGCATTGGGGATACCAAACAAACCATCTAGTTCCGGAACAATCACACGCAAGGCACCTATAGCGCGCAAGCTACGAATAAATTCTTGCGGGCTGTTGGTTCCTAACGACGCCTGCCATTCTTGCCAGATGCGTTCAGGCACCAAGGCCGATAATTCACCGGAGCGCACCATACGAATCAATAAAGCCTGGGTTTCCTCGGCAATCGTAAAGCCGAGATGATAAAAACGCGCGTAAAAACGCGCAACCCGTAGCACGCGCAGCGGATCGTCTAGAAAGGCTGTGGAGACATGCCTTAAGCACTTTGCATGCAGATCACGCATCCCATGGTAAGGATCAATCAATACTCCCTGCTCGTCCTGCGCCATCGCATTAATCGTCAAATCGCGTCGCAGTAAATCCTCTTCAAGACTGACGTGCGGGTTTGAATCACAGGCAAAGCCGTAATACCCTGGTGCCAACTTACGCTCCGTGCGCGCCAAGGCATACTCTTCACGGGTTACTGGATGCAAAAATACCGGAAAATCGCGTCCTACCTGTTGGTATCCTTGTTGCAACAAGTCGGCTGGAGTGGCACCCACCACCACCCAATCCCTCTCAGACACTGGCAGACCAAGTGCTTGGTCACGCACGGCCCCCCCCACTAAATAGATTTTCATGAATGACCCAACCCTTATCCATCAAGATCTGCTACGCTAGTGTTATTACGGCTCACTTGCTAAGTCTATGAGTAAACGCATTATCACTCAACATCAACGCCAACGCATCCAACAAAAAGCCCTACCAGAAGCCAGCGAAGACGGATTAGTCATCACGCGCTTTAGTCAACAAGCGGAGGTGGAGCGCTTAGATGGCTCACGCTTGCAGTGCACTTTGCGCCCGCACCGTGATGACGTAGTTGCTGGTGATCGAGTCAGCTTGTTATTGACCAGTGCTTCAACTGGTGTTGTCACCGCCGTTTATCCCCGTTCTACCGAATTGGCACGCGTCACAGCACGTGGAGAGAAAAAAACCATTGCAGCGAATATCACGCAATTAGCTATTGTGGTAGCGCCTGTTCCACTAATTTCTTGGTATTTACTGGATAGCTACTTAGCCATGGCGGAATTACTCGGTATAACGGCCTGCATCCTATTTAACAAGACGGACATGCTACCCTGGACACAATTCGACGACTTACAGAGCATCTATGCTGCTTTGGGCTACCCAATTGTGTTAACCAACACCAAAGAGCCGGCTGGGACACTAGCTCTTAATAAGCAACTAAGCCAACACACCACGATCTTCGTGGGTCAGTCGGGCGTGGGGAAATCCTCGTTAATTAAGCAACTAATACCCGAAGCATTTGCCATTCGAACGGGCGAGCTATCGCATCACAATAGCCTTGGACGGCATACCACCAGCTGCACTACATGGTATCACCTGCCGGCGGGTGGGGCATTAATTGATTCACCGGGTATACGTGAACTCAGTTTAGCACATCTTGGTTCGCAACCCATTGTGCAAGGCTTTCGAGAATTTAAACCTTACCTAGGCTTGTGTAAATTCCGCAATTGTGAGCACCTGAGTTCGCCTGGTTGTGCCATCCTTGCCGCCATAAATTGTCAGCTCATCTCACCCTCGCGTCATCAAAGTTATGCTAGAATGATTAGGTAAACTACTTTCTACATCATCACAGTACTACGCTGAATTAGGATGTGAATATGCGCTACTACTTCTCATTTTCCCACGTTGCAGCCGGTTTTATTAGTGTCATGGTTGGTTTAACAAGTTCAGGTATGCTCATGTTTCAAGCGGCATCTGCTGGTGGCGCAAGTCCCGCTGAAATCGGCTCGTGGTTATTTGCGCTTGGCATGAGCATTGCCATGACCTGCATTGGGCTATCACTGCATTATCGCATACCCATTCTAACGGGTTGGTCAACACCAGGAGCCGCTTTACTCATTACCAGTTTAACAGGCGTGCCAATGCGTGAAGCCATTGGTGCTTTTATTTTTTCGGCACTCCTCACGATTGTTGCTGGAGTGACGGGGCTGTTCAAAAATTTAATCACTCGTATTCCGCACAGTTTAACCGCAGCCATGCTCGCGGGTATTTTGCTGCATTTTGGCGTCAACGTGTTTGTGGCCATGCAGCAAGATTTTTCTTTAGTGTGCACCATGGTGTTCGCCTATTTAATTGGTAAACGTTTTCTCCCACGTTACGTAATCTTATTCGTGCTTCTGATTGGCTTACTGATTGCTGGATCACAAGGACTATTTGCCCTACAACCGCTCAACTTGACATTTCCGGCCCCGATTTTTACTGTTCCCGTGTTCAATCCAACTACCTTGATGAGTGTTGGGTTTCCGTTGTTTTTAATCACCATGACCTCACAAAATATTCCTGGTGTGAGTGTGATTGAAAATGCCGGTTATCAACCGCCCATTTCGTCCATTATTACTTGGACCGGTTTAGCCACGCTCGTGTTTGCTCCGTTCGGCTGCTATTCAGTGAATCTAGCCGCTATTAGTGCGGCCATTTGTACTGGTAAAGAAGCCGATACTGACCACACTCAACGTTACCGCGCCACGGTATTTGCAGGACTGTGCTGGTTTATAATTGCCCTCTTTGGCTCAACGGTAATTACTTTTTTTTCCGCTTTTCCCAGCGCCTTGGTTTTGGCAATAGCCGGCTTATCACTCATCAGCACCATTGGCTCTAGTTTGCAAGCGGCACTTGATAAAGAAAACCAACGCGAACCTGCTTTAATTACTTTACTGATTGCCTCATCAGGAATGAATTTATTTGGCATCAGCTCTGCTTTTTGGGGAATTATTGCGGGTCTCTTGGCCTTCTTGATTCTTAACTGGCGTAAACAAATAGTTCTTGAATTAGCTCCGTGACAAGTGAACTGAGCATAAGGTATGATTACCAACCATCAATCATACCTTATGAGCATTCATGACTATTTTTTTACAGGTAACCAAACATTTCATTATTCAGGCAATTGATGCGCAAATTAGCCTTTTATTAACGAAAGATGCTCGTGCAGATAACTTTTTATTTAAGAATTCTCGTGACCTAACTTTATCAGCGGCAAAACGTAGCCAATTCGAAACACTAAAAAAAAGTGTTCATGAAACAGCCTCAGCCGCTAGCGACCTTGATACCGCTAAGCAATTAATCCATCAACTTCGCACGAGTTTGATAGCCATGCAATCGACCAGTCAATCATTCAATCATCTTACTGGTACGAGTGAAGAAACATTAACGAGTATGATTGACTTTGTCATCTCATTTTATAAAAAATCTAAACAGCTCAAACTGATTGATCAGCCCTTACCCATTGTAGAAACTGACTATTTTGCATTTATTTTACTTTTAAGAGCCTGCGCATTTTATAGTGCCAGACGAATTTTTGATGAACCAAAAGCTCAAACCCTGCAGAGCTGGCTACACAACCCGAACCTGACTCCTATTAATTCTTTTCACACCGAGTTAGATAATAAAATTAATAAAAAATTATTCTTATTATGGAGCATGGTAGAAAAGCTCGCACCAGACGACCCAACGACGCTAAGCATCAAAAACAACGCTGCAGAAGAAGCAATGGAAGATTTATTAACTTATCATCAGATCACGCACCAAAAATACGCTATGTCGCTGGGAAAACTATTAAAACCGTTACCAACTTATTTAGAGGATTACCTCAATGAAGCCTATCGTATAATGCAAGGCCTCGAGCAACACTCAAATTATATGTTTTTAATTGAGAACGATGAGCCGTTTGATGAACTAGCGGACGAAAAAACTGAACCATTTTCAGTGATCGCAATAACCGAAGAAGCCACCGCAGCTAAACCACCGTCACCGACTCCGACAGGAAAAAAATCGTCAAAAGAAAAAAAGGATGCTACCACATCAAATCACAAGTGATCTTAGCAACGCCTTAGATTATAATTATTCGGTTTTGGGGCCGTTAGCTCAGCTGGTAGAGCAGGAGACTCTTAATCTCTTGGTCGTAGGTTCGATCCCTACACGGCCCATCAGACTGATTAAATATATTGCGTTAATTGAATGGTGTGTTCTGGAAATTCTGTAAGAATTTTTTTGTCTTGAGTAATTAACGGAACCTCCAATTGTTGCGCTAAACTGACAAACTCGCAGTCGTAAGCAGAACAGTTGGACTGGTGAATCAAGTTGAATACGGCTTCAGAGGGAGGCTGATATTCATTGTCTGCCATAAAATACTCAGCTTGAGTCATAATATCCAGGGCCTGTGATAACGAAACCAGTTTTTTACGCAGGTACAACGCCAGAACATTTCTAAATTCAGAGCGCCATAACAACGGAGCAACCCAGTTGCAATCAAGCTGGACAAGAGACTCAACGGCTGACGTGTGTTCACCTTGAATGTAAAGGTAAACGATAATATTCGTATCGACAACGATCATTAACGTCCCTGTTGCTTTGCATCATGAATAACCTTATCAGTAAGGTCAAGGCCTGGATTTTGCTTAATACGTAAAGCACGCGCTTTCGCGAGAATATTGTCCGCCGATGCGCGGTTTTTGCTGACCACTAGGGTTAGACTAACAATCGCTTCACTGTTGAGGCTACGATGGTTCATCATCGCTTGCCGTTTTAACTCTTGGTACAGTGCGTCCGGCATGTTTTTAATAGTGAGTGTAGCCATACACAATAACTTCCAAAATGGTTCCATAATGGAAGTATAGCTTATTTTTAATCTGCAGAACAACCGTGTCATGATAACATCTGAAACAACAAAGTTTTCTAGAAGCTTTGGCAACTGATTGGGCTATTATGATAAAAGAAGAAAAAACGGCCACTTCGCCCCTCAGCACATTAGTCTTAATGAGGATTGTGGTTACCCCCCTAGAAGGGTATGGAATTTTATTATTTTTGAGTCATATACATCCGTTTATGCTCATTCCCCAATTTTTCTATGGCATATCTCAACATCGTTCGTGGCATTTGAGATACGTGTTGATTTAAAAATAGAATCAAATGCGTTTCATCACGCTTACCCATTTCACGCAACATCCAACCAACAGCTTTATGAATCAAATCATGTTTGTCACTCAAAAGTATTTCTGCAATTTTAATTGTCCATTCAAATTCATTTTTACGGATAAAATACCACGTTGAAACAATAGCGATTCGCCGTTCCCATAGGATGTTCGATGAAGCAAGTTCAATTAAAAGATTTTTATCCTGACTGTAAAGATGGGCACCTACAATATAATGTGCAGAAGCATCTACCAAATTCCAATTATTAATATGACTGATATGAGACAAATACAACCGGAAAATTTCTGTCTGAATTGAACGATTACTCCTCTGATAACGTTCAACCAACATCATTAAAGCCAGTAATCGCACTTCATTTATCGGTGATTTTAATAACTCAGCAATCACGTCTAAAGAAATTCTTCGATAACGTTTTGCAATCTCTCTTAATTTAGGTGTGGGTATACCTAAAAACTGATCATGCTCCGCATAGTCTCCCGGACCTGTCTTAAAAAATACGGCTTTTCGCTTTTCAACCGGTATCGTAAAGGGCTGTAATTCATCCAAAATAACTTCTAGCATAACTCATCCTTTCTGATGACGTTTTTCATGCTTAAGTAGCCATTGTTTTACTGCAAGACCACCACCGTATCCACCCAAAGTCCCATCACTTGAAATGATGCGATGGCACGGAATGATAATCGCCAATTGATTCGCACCATTAGCATTTGCAACCGCTCTATACGAACTTGGACGCCCTAAATCAATCGCTTGTTCACGATAGCTTTTGGTTTCACCATAAGGAATTCTACAAAGTGCTTGCCAAACTTCTTGTTGAAAAGAACTGCCAAAGACACGGTATGGTGTATTAAATTGCATGAGTGTTCCTTTGAAATAAGCAGCTAATTCATGTGTAATTGAATGAATCGGTGCTGTACTCCCAGGAATGATGGCAAATCCTCGTAAGCGTAAACGTTCAACTTCTTTTTCAAGGCCACGTCGTGTCACAAATTCTAATAAATAAAGTGCCATTTCATCAGCAATTGCAATCATGGGGCCCAAAACGGTGTCTATCCAGGTCGCTTTCAGAACCGTTGCTTGTTGATGCGCTCTAGCTGGAGCATCGCCAAAAATTTTTGAGAAAGCGTCTCGAAAACCACTTCCAGATTCAAACCCCGCTTCTAGCTGTGCATTGATAACAGAATTTCCCTGCCGAATCTCTTTCATCGCTTCACCCATTCGTCTTGCACGAGCAAAGCTAACAAAGGTCATACCAAAACGTTTTTTAAATTGCCGTCTCGCCGTTGATTCATCAATCGATAACGCTTTAAAGTCAGCTGTTTTCCAGCGCCTAAACGGCTCTTTTTCGACAGCGTTCACTAAAAATCGTACTAAATCAGATACTTCATTCGGATGAGAAAGTGGTTTACATCGTTTACATGGCCGAAAAGATGCAAGAAGCGCTGCGTGTGCTGATTCAAAGAACTCACAATTTTCAAATTTTGGTTTTCTTGCAGGACAGGTCGGTCGACAAAATACGCCTGTTGTTTTAACCCCAACGTAAAAAATGCCTTCATAATGACTGTCTTGTGTAAGTAACGCACGATAATAATCTTGTACCTGTTTTTCGTTTATCATAGTGAGGGAATCCATTCGCCTTTTTCAAGATAAAAAACTTCATCGTGACCAGGCCATGGAGGCATTGTTACACAGATAAACACCAAATCGTCTTCGTCGCTGCGATATTGAAACGCAGTTCCAACAGCAATATCAATGGTAACGCCTTTCTTTAATAGCGTTACTGTTTCTTCACTGTGTAATTTTCTCCAAATACGTCCTTCTCCTGACAGCACATGCCAAAACTCACTAACCGTTTTATGACACACCACTTTAGAGATATTGCCATTTTTCAATGTACAATGAGCCATGCCACCCAAATGATTATTCATTAATAATCTTACCTCTGCCCCTGCGGGTGAGGTATGTTGATAATCTTTTGGAATCAATTGTGTTCTCATAACCATACCCTCATTAATGAATAGACAACGATACCAGCACCATGAAAGATTGCCGCCGAAAAACAGGCATTGATTTTTTAATCAGGCATTTAAGCCTTTCAAGGAGGCATCAATACAAATATCTAATGGCTCATCAACTTCAATATGTTGATAATCAAAATGCCAATATTCGTAAGGATACGGAATAAAACCATATTTTTTCATAACACACGTTAAACGTTGGCGATTTTGATAAGCGTCCACTCCAATTTGCTCGATGGTTGCCGTTTCATGTGATAGTTCATCAAAATAATCAAAGCAAGCACCCATATCTAGAAAAGATAAATCTGACAAACGAATCAGTGTTAAATCAACAGCATGACCAAAATTATGACGAGATATCGTATCAGGTGCATAACCTTTTTCGGCTAACTCTTTCTTCTGAAGACGAGGATAATGAATCTGCTGTCGCATTTGCTCATACTCGTTTACAACAGGAGAATGGTACCAACATGCGAAATCTTTTACAGCACGCAATGGACGATATGCATCAAAAATATAAAGACCAAAGCCGGATTGATTCAATTCGCGTTGAACATCACATAATGCTGATGCAGCCTCTTTAGTAAGTAAACAAACGTCATCTGCATCTTCTGAATAACCATCAATAACTCGACCAATAAAGTTTTCATGTCCTGCATAAGCCAACCGACCCTGGATTGGAGACAAGCAATGTTTTTTG
>DAIDLK010000027.1:0-2757 GCA_027449525.1 Legionellaceae bacterium
TATAGCATGATCCCATTAATTAAAATTGCAAGTGATTTTTGAGGGGTGATTCCTAAATTTCATTCGCGAAGCGTATAAATCGCTCGCAGCTTGTTTTTAAATTGCTGCAGTAGCGGAGGTCGATCAATAGTATATTATTTTAGCAAGTCGAGCTTAAATGAGGCAAGTAGTCTTTCGAATGACAACAACTCATGGGTGAGGGGTAACATAGCGTCTGATGTTGATAATTCATAGTACTAGTATAGTAAAGTTTTAGCGTGATAAATGTGAGGAAAACATCACGGTATCGCGGTAGAATAATGCGTATTTTTATGTTCTTTGAACTAGGTTGAATGCTATGGCACAGATTGGGCCCGATAACACGACAATTGCTCTCAATAAAAAGGCGCGTTTTGATTTTACGATCGAAGATGAATTTGAAGCCGGCTTAGTGCTAGAGGGTTGGGAAGTAAAAAGTTTACGTGCGGGAAAAATTAATGTGACCGACGCGCACGTGATCATGAAGCGTGGTGAAGCGTGGTTATTGGGTGCACAAATTCAACCTTTAGCTACAGCATCGCTGCATTCAAATCCGGATGCACGTCGTACCCGTAAGTTATTATTGGCTCGGCGCGAATTAAATCGTTTGTTGGGTTTGGTTGAACGGCAGGGCTATACCCTAATTCCATTGGCATTGTACTGGAAGCGGAATAAGATTAAGGTAAAAGTAGCGTTGGCGAAGGGCAAGAAGACCCACGATAAGCGTGACACATTAAAAGAAAGAGAATGGCAACGTTCGCGCGCGCGTCTGATGAAACAGAAAAGGGAGTAAACGATGTGTGGTATCGTTGGAGCGGTTTCTGGACGAGACATGAGCAATGTCTTGTTGGAGGGACTAAAACGCTTAGAGTATCGTGGCTATGATTCAGCTGGGATCGCACTCATTGATCGTCAGGCGCAGTTAAAGTGCTTACGTGTGGCAGGTAAAGTCCAATCGTTAGCCGATGCGTTAGTTAAAACGCCGCTGACTGGTTGTATAGGAATTACGCACACCCGTTGGGCAACTCACGGTAAACCGAGTGAACAAAATGCCCACCCGCATTGTTCGCATAATGAATTAGCCGTAGTCCATAACGGTATTATTGAAAATTACGAAGCGTTGCGACACTCCCTACAAGCGCTAGGCTATCAGTTTACCTCCGAGACGGATTCTGAAGTGGCGGCGCATTTAATTCATCACCATTACCAGACCCAGCCGTCGCTCTTGGCGGCCGTCCAAGCCGCCGCCACGCAGTTTGAAGGGGCTTTTGCGTTGGGTGTTATTCATCAGTCGAGCCCGCAGGAGCTGGTTGCGTTACGCAAAGGGAGTCCCTTGGTCATCGGTTTAGGGGTGGATGAATACTTTATTGCGTCGGATCCGTTAGCGCTGCGCTCCTTCGCGCAATCAATGATTTATTTAGAAGAAGGCGATAGTGCTTGCCTCAATTTACAAGGGGTCAGTATTTACGATCAGCAACATCAGCTGGTTAATCGCGCAATCAATGCCTTGCATGATGATGCCTATGTCATCAACAAAGGAGCTTATCGGCATTTTATGCTGAAAGAAATTTGCGAGCAAAGTAGCGTCCTTGCGCAAACGTTAGAAGGTCGTGTCGCGAGTTTAGGGGTGTTACGTGCTAGTTTTGGTGAGCGGGCAACAGCAGTCTTTGTGCAGCTACAGCAAATTCATATTGTGGCCTGCGGTACCAGTTATCATGCTGGATTGACGGCTAAATACTGGTTGGAATCATTAGCCGGGTTTTCCACGCAAGTTGAAATTGCTAGTGAATACCGATACCGCGATGTGGTTGTGTCCAAGAATACCCTCTTGGTTGTCATTTCTCAGTCGGGTGAAACCGCCGATACTCTCGCTGCGCTGCAAAAAGCCAAAACGTTAGGTTATTTGTCCACTTTGGCAATTTGTAACGTTGCCTCGAGTACACTGGTGCGCGAAGCTGAGTGCGTGTGGCTTACGCGAGCTGGTGTTGAGGTAGGCGTTGCTTCAACCAAAGCATTTACTACTCAGTTAGTCGCATTATTGATGCTTGCCACGGCTTTATGCGCTGATGAGCGCAGTGCCAACGTGTTGCAGCAGCTGCGTCAATTGCCGGAGCATGTGGCGCAGGTGTTAGCCATTAATCCTGAAATTGAACGTTTAGCTCGGCACTTTTTGCACAAGACCAATGCGTTATTTTTAGGCCGCGGGACACACTACCCAGTGGCATTGGAGGGTGCATTAAAATTAAAAGAAATCTCCTATATTCATGCGGAAGCATTTTGTGCCGGGGAGTTAAAACACGGCCCTTTGGCGTTAGTCGATAGCCACATGCCGGTGGTCGTGGTGGCGCCAAATAATGAACTATTGGATAAATTAAAATCAAATTTACAAGAGGTGAGTGCGCGGGGAGGTAAATTACTCGTGTTTGGCGAGGAGTCGCTCCCGTGGTCTGCCACGGATATGACGTTATTGCCAATTCCTGTTTGTGGCGAATGGATAGCGCCAATTATCTACACGATTCCTTTGCAATTATTAGCTTATCACGTTGCGGTATTGAAAGGAACCGATGTGGACCAGCCGCGTAATTTAGCTAAGTCGGTGACTGTGGAGTAACCAGCCAAGGTATGGCGCCTGGGCAGAGCTTGGTTTATAATCGTTTGGCTTTTTGCCTGGTTGATAGAGGAACATGATGACACACGTAACATCCGCCTTGGCAGAGGACATAGCGCGGGAACTTGACG
>DAIDLK010000027.1:2767-9712 GCA_027449525.1 Legionellaceae bacterium
AATCGCTTTGTTTGATGACGGTGCTACCGTGCCTTTCATTGCACGCTATCGCAAAGAAGTGACGGAGGGCCTTACCGATACCCAGTTACGTCTTGTGCAACAACGCATGCTGTATTTACGCGATTTAGAAGCGAGGCGTCAGTCGATTGTTCACCAGTTAACCGAGGCAAAGCAGCTTACTGCTGAATTAGCAGCTGCAATTGCAGCCGCCACCACAAAAGCAGCGCTCGAAGATTTGTATTGGCCCTATCGACCTAAACGTCAAACAAAAGCTGCGGCTGCAGAAGCGGCTGGTTTAATGCCGCTGGCTGAGTTGCTTTTAACTAACCCCAAACAACTCCCCGAGCAGAGTGCCGCCGCGTTTGTTGCCATTGAACACGGTATTTTCGATTCCAATCAAGCGCTGGACGGTGCGCGTCATATTCTTATGGAGCGATTTTCAGAGCATCCTGGTTTGTTAATTCAATTGCGCGCCATCGTATGGAATAACGGTTTGTTAACCACCGAGGCAATAAAAGGTAAGCAAGGTAAGAAAATCGCAGGGATTAAATTCAACGATTATCTAAATTACTCAGAAGTGCTTCGAAAAATTCCGTCGCACCGAGCGTTGGCGCTGTTTCGAGCGCGACGTGCTCAAATAATTCAATTGCAGTTAAAGTTACCGAATCCGGAGTGTGGCGTGCAAGCCATCGTCGCTGCCTTTGCTATCGATACCACGTCGGTCTGGTTAATGGAAACGGTACGTTTGGCATGGAAAAATCGCCTGTTTCGGAGTTTGGAAACCGAAGCGTTTGCTCGTTTGCGTGAACTTGCTGACGAAGAGGCAATTCGGGTTTTCAGTCGTAATTTGCGGGCCTTGCTGTTGACCGCGCCGGCCGGCCAGGTAGTGACGATGGGAGTTGATCCAGGCTATCGTGCGGGCATAAAGCTCGTTGTGTTGGATTCAAACGGCCAGTTCCTAGAAGGCGTTACGGTGTTTCCCTATGCGCCGCACAACGCACGTGAAGAGGCCATTGTAACTTGCGCGAAATTAATCGGAAAATACAAGGTACAGCTCGTCAGTATAGGGAATGGTACTGGGTCTCGTGAGGCAAACCAGCTGGTGGCGGAGTGCATTCAGCGCTACCCTGATATGCAGGTTAAGTCTACCGTAGTGAATGAAGCCGGTGCATCGGTGTATTCCGCCTCTAGCTTAGCTGGGCAGGAACTACCTGATGTTGATGTCACGCTGCGTGGAGCAGTCTCCATTGCACGTCGCCTACAAGATCCGCTGGCTGAATTGGTTAAAATTGAGCCGCAATCGATTGGGGTTGGCCAATACCAGCACGATGTGAATCCCGTTCGGTTAGCGCAACGGTTACAAGAAGTTGTTGAGGATTGTGTGAATGCCGTGGGCGTCAATCTTAATACGGCTTCAGCTGAATTATTGACCCATGTCGCTGGGTTTAACCAAGCTTTGGCACGTCAAGTAGTTTTATACCGTGAGACGCATGGGTCGTTTCGTCATCGTCAAGCCTTGCTCGACGTCCCCCGCCTTGGGGAGAAAACCTTTCAGCAAGCGGCTGGTTTTTTACGGATTTACTCGAGCGAACATCCGTTGGATTGTTCAGCCGTTCACCCGGAAGCTTATCAATTAGTGGATCGCCTAGCGGATAAGTACGGTTGTCATGTGTCTGATCTGATTGGCAATCGTGCCTTATTGGCACAAGTGGATGTGGCCGCTGTTGCTGATGAGCGTTTTGGTATTGCTACCATACGTGATGTTTTGACTGAGTTAGCCAAACCAGGGCGTGATCCGCGCATGAAGCTGCCTACGCCCCAATTCAAAGCCGGGGTTGAAACCATAGAGCAGTTAAACTTGGGCATGCTGTTAGAGGGGGTTGTTAGTAACGTCACTAATTTCGGCGCATTTGTCGATATTGGTGTGCATCAGGACGGCTTAGTGCATCGTTCTGCGTTTCCTGATGGTTCCGTTCGTGATCCCCATCATGTGTTGCAAGTTGGTGACGTGGTGAAGGTTAAAGTGGTTGAAATTGACTGCGCCAGACGGCGTATTGGACTAAGCATGCGGGTATTGAAAGAGCGAGCAACGCCACAATCCAAACCGTTTGCTGCTAAGCCCGTGGTAGCTGGTAAACGCTTACCAGAAAAAAAAGGATTGCATAACCTGCGTTCATCGGCTACACCATTTAATACCGCAATGGCAGATGCGCTCACCAAATTAAAACGAGGTTCAACATGACGCAAGCAGATAGTCCTAAGGGGCAGTTGTTCATTCAAACGCTTGCTATGCCGATGAATACGAATGCCAATGGCGATATATTTGGCGGTTGGCTGGTATCTCAAATGGATCTGGCCGGTGGTATTTTTGCGAAGCAATATTCCTGTGGACGAGCCGCAACCGCGGCTATTAATCAATTGAGTTTTTTATTACCAGTGCACGTTGGTGATTTATTGAGCTGTTATGTCGCGCTGATGAAAAAAGGTACTACCTCGATGACGCTTGAGGTTGAAGCGTGGAAACAAACCTTGTCTACCGCCGAAAGTCATCGAGTAGCCGTCGGTGTGTTTGTCTTTGTAGCGATCGATGCGAACGGTCGACCCCGGGCTGTAAGTCAGGTTTTATGACCGATTTACAGCGTGTTCAAGAATGGCTTAGCCGGATGGCACGGCTGATTGCTAACAATGAAGACCCTGCCGCGCAGTATTATTCTTATTTTGTCCAAGAGCCTGAGTTAGTGCTGGTGATTATCGAATTACTGGCGCAATTACCGGATGAAGATAATGACGAGGAACGAGCTTATTACTCGGCTTGTATTTTTGCGTTGGATGTGTGTATTTCACAATTGCAATCAGCCCAAGAAAATGGCAGCAAATACGCTACCCGTTTTATGCAAAACGTCATGCATTTATTAGCGGATACTATTTTACGTAATGATCACACGCTGATGTTTTGGTTGCCGGTCTTAAATGCGTTTTACGATGTGCACGCCGAGCTTTCACCTGCTCTTAAATCAGCTTATCTTGATCTAGTGAATGCTGAAGAAGAACATTCCGTGGATGATAAAGTGGCACACCTGAATTCTATTCGTGACTTAATTCATGAACTATCGGATTTGTCGTTATTTGATATGGCAGAAAATTTTTTCGCTCAGAGTTATGCGATGCCCGCTGAATTTTTTAGCGATTTGGTGCTTGATTTATACAGTATTCCTGAAGGTGAAGAAGTTGGCTTATTATCATTATTGCACCCAGATGGTGAAGTGCGCGATGTCGTAGTGGCTACTCTTGATTTGCTCATGCCTAAATTAACGCTGAGTTCGCGTGCTTTATCGCGGCTTCATGCGATTAAAAGTTGGTACCCGGCTAATTACCAAGATCAGTTGGCACGCTGGATTAAATTACAGCGAAAAAAAGGCGTGGTTTACTCCCATCCAGAATCCGCAGAGTTGGTTTCTATCAAAGCCAGTGAGATTGATGGTGGTGGCGCTCAAGGAGTGTTTATGCATTTAAAGCGTGGTCGATTGCATCGATTATGCGGCTTATTGTTTAAACAAGGAGTTGGAATTAAAGATGCTTGGATCACTGAGCCGATGAAAATGAGCCAAGTGATTGATTACCATCAAGCAGTATTTGACGACAGCGTGATGTTACGTGACGTCGATCTTGCTTATCTGATGGTAATGACCGAACATTTCTTAGCGTTAACGGTTGAGCAACAGGAAGTACCCAATTTGCATTTGCTCGAAATTCAAGAAGAAACGGGCTTACTATTTACGCCTAAGCGGTTAAATTTGTTTGAGCTGATGTCGTCGCTGGCCGTACAGATTAGTCCATTTACCCCCGAGGTAGTTGGTTCGGCATTAAAGCGTTCAAAACAGTGGTTCAAAACCAAGCGATTTACGGAGTCGTGGTTTATAGAAAATGCGCGCATCGATAGCTTAGTCAATCAATGTTGTAGTTACCTAGACGGTGTTCGAGTGTGTCGTTTTGATGAAGCGATTGCGTTGGTGTTTCAAGAGGAAATGGAGACGCATCGCGAGCGTTGGATGTTTCATTTTATCTGGGTAGCGATATGGTTAAAAGCAAAAGCACGTCGTCATGAAAAAGCCTGGCAAGACAGTTTTTTGTTGGCGTATGCGATTCAAGAAGGGCAGGCGTTGTCCGATATCCCCATCATGCGTGATATGTGCCACCAATCGGTAGTTAATAGTATTGAAACCATGCAAGAGCGGCGTACGCATTTAAATTAGGTTGTTAACCTGGTTAATCACGTAGATTTCGCCCCATAATACCCCGCTGAGAATGGTGTTCTGATTATAAACATGGATAGTTTTTTTCACGTTGGTTGGTTCAATTTCTTCCGGTCGATGGATGAGTTGATTGAGCACTAAGCCATGCGTGTGCATGGTTAACTCGTTTCTAATGTCCAGGGGATTTTGGTAGAGCACCACTTTGAGTTCATTTAATAATTTTGGATCATCTTTTGTTAAATTAGACACAATACCGATGATAAAAGCATGGGTATCGGTGAGATGCGACGTGGAATTAGCGCCGTAATAGATACTTTTGTGGGTAAAAATATTCTTATGAGCAATCGGAGGTGATTGTATGCTAGTAAAATAGATTGTTTTGAATCGGGCCAAACAAACAAACAAAGCTGGTTGTTGGGTGGTGCTATAAATCTTTTCACAAAATAATTGATAGGCTAGATCCTGATCCGATGGCTCTGGCGTCATGATATAACTCGGCCTGGCAGCATGGGGTACGATAAAAATGCCTGAGGTACAAAATTGTTTGCCATGAATCGTTTGCTGGTAATGGTCGTGCTTGTCGGTGGAGGTTGTGTAGCAGGTTTGGTTGACCAGCACGGTTTCTCCCAGACTTGCAAACGAATGAGGTGAGCCTATTTCGAATCCGTAGCGGTAGTCAGAGGCGTTGAAAAGTCGATTTTTTAGGGAAGGATCAATAGTACCTGCAATCACTTGCTCAACAGAACCAATCACACCTAAATTGGACCAATCAGTCGTTGTTTTTTTTAACGAGAGCATGACGATATCCTTACTAATTATCAGTAGGCAATTTATTGGTGTAGAGTTGAGCATTATCTCGATAGTCAATCGGTATGCCAATTAATACGGGTCCCTGCTGCTGTTCGGCTGCATGAAAGACCGTTAAAATATCGTCAGGGTCTTCGATCAGATAGCCTTTGGCACCAAATGCTTGAGCAAAATTAATTAGGTTCACTGCACCAAAATTTACCCCATAGGACCGATTGTACTTCATCTGCGCTTGTTCTTTCACCATATCGTATGAACCATCGATCCACACAAAATGAATAACGGCGATTTTTTCTCGAACGGCTGTTTCTAACTCCATGGCGCTAAATAAAAATCCACCGTCGCCTGAGATAGAAATGACGCGCTTTTTTGGGTAAATCAATTTGGCAGCCATGCCCCAAGGAAGCCCGACACCCAGCGTTTGTTGGCCATTACTAAATAACAGCTGATGGGGGTGAAAAGAGACAAAATAGCGAGCTAGCCATACATACATCGAGCCGATATCGCAGGCTACGATGGTGTTATCATCCACTAGTTTGGCTAACTCATATAAAAATCGTAACGGGTGCACGGGCATGCTGTTGAACTTTTTGCCTTGTTTGAGATTTTTTTCGAACCTTTCATGATAGGTTGACACATCGTGAGGATAATTGATGTGCTTAGCCTTTAACTGCTTGGCTAGTAACTTTGTATTTTCAGCAATTGAACCTAAAATTTGCACTGGTGGCTGATAACAATAATGGAGTTCAGAGTGCACTTCGCTAAGATGAATAATCAGTTTATCGGCAGTGGCGTTCCAAATTTCCGGATCGTATTCCACTGGATTAAAGCCGATAGTCAATACCACATCTGCCTTGTCGAGCAAAATATCGGCTATTTGATTTTTAAATAATCCAACTCGACCAACAAAGCAAGCAAATAATGCTTTCGAAACAACGCCAGCGCCTTGATAGGTAGACATGGTTACAATGTTGCATTGGCTAAGGAGGTGACGGATCGCTGCTACATTTTCATCTTGACTAGCGGATTCTCCCAGCAGCAAGACGGGATTGCGAGCTTGTTCTAGTTGCAATGCTGCGTATTCAAGAGTTAGTTTGCTAGCCGTAAGCACAGCTTGGTTGGGTACACATTTTAATGGTACACCAGTGGTTGGTGCCATTAAGATATCTTGTGGAATACTGATAAAAGCAGCACCACGTCTTGGCTTGTTTGCTTCATCAAACGCCGTGGCAATAATTTCAGGAATTTGTTCGCTGGTGATGATCTCAATGCTGAATTTGCTGACTTGTGTCATTAATTCCGCATTGTTAGCTCGTTGATGCGTTGATTTATAGCGCATGGCTCGTGGAACATTGGCAGCAATAGCTACTACCGGATCATTTTCTGTGTTAGCGGTTAATAATCCAGTAACAATATTCGTTACACCGGGGCCTGAGGTAACCAATACCACACCAGGTTTGCCGGTTAGACGACCATAGGCCGCTGCCATAAAGGCGGCATTTTGTTCGTGTCGGCAAAGAATAAATTGAATGGGTGAATCAACTAAAGCATTAAAGATAGCGTCAACCTTTGCCCCAGGAATTCCAAAGATGTATTCAACGCCTTGCACTTCTAAGCACTTGACCACTAACTCTGCGCCGGTAAGTGTGTTAATTGTGCACCTCCGTTTGATGGCTCGTCTCTGTATTTTATTTTTGCTAGTAAAAAAACAATATGTCAATTACTTTTTTGTAACTTACCACGTCTCGATGGGTAAAATATATGGAGCGATCCAGCCGAAGGCAGATCGTAATGAATATCAGTAGCCTGGCTCTTCCTTGTCGCGTAGCTCTCCAGCTCGAGCCTTGACAAATTCAAGCACAGCCGACATGCTGTTCGAGAGGAT
>DAIDLK010000028.1:0-9421 GCA_027449525.1 Legionellaceae bacterium
CCTGATGCGCGGCTTGTAGTGTTAATGAGTGCACCGGCAAAATGGTGCCGTCTTGCAGATGAATCGTTGCACTGACATGATCAATGATAATTTTTTGTTGTAATAACAACCAACGCACAATGGGCAATACCGAATCGGGTGAAGCGGCAGAGAATGCGTTGCCACTATGCGTCCCGACAATCGACCAACCAGTCTTTGTTTGCTGTAAAGTGAAGTTCACTTCATCAATGATTAACACACCGGGTTGAATGTGCCAGTGCCATAACGAACTGAGTAAATTGACCCCTACTAACAGCTTGTTCAATGTCAATACTGCTTTATCATGGGTATAAACACGCACGTCGTTAAGTTTAAGCACAGGCTGAAACCAATACCAGCTGGTTTGCATTTTATGAATGGTTACCTCTTCACCCAATAACAAACTCAACTGATGTTCTAACTCTGGTTTATGCTCGTTTGCCAACGGGGTCAGCAAACGCACACAAGTAACACTGATTGCCATCAATACGAGTGTTACGACACAACCAAACCGAATGCGTTTAATCCAGCGGGACTGTATAAGGTCTGAAGTCTTACTCACCCGAATCTTCTCCATTGACAACATCAATGCCAGGGGGCGGAGCAAACTGGAATTGTTGCGGAGGTAGCATTTTATTCAGTACAATGCGTTGAAAACGCACCACGGTGTGCTGATTTAGCCCGTCGAATAATTCCATACCGACCAATTGGCCCGCCTCAAAATGAAACAATAACTTGTTCAATTCCGCTTGCTTGGATCTTGCACTCAAGATGAAGATGCGTTTTCCTTTGCGTGAAGACTCCGTAACGTCAAACATACGTGTGAGGTGCTCTGCATCCGCATTCAATAATAAACCTACTACCGATGACGTTTCAGAGGTTTGTTTTCTAACCGTTACTTGCTCCAAATCAACATCGTAAACCCATATTTTTTTTCCATCCGCCACAATCAGCTGTGTGGCAGGGAACTGCGTAAGCCAACGAAACCGTCCAGGTTTAGCCAAAGCCATCTCACCAGAAGTTTTGCTCGTTTGCCGAGCGCTGGTGCTGACGACTTGAGTATAATGCGCCTGCATGGTTTTAATCTGGTTTAGCAGCGTTAAGAAGCCGACAGCGGGTGATTGCGCCCACGTGGTGGTAATCCACAACAACCCAACTAAGCACCCTAAGCGTTTCATACTTAATCCTCATGGGTAAAATTCGCCAATACATCACGAAAGCCACCCTCCAGAGCACCAACTACACCAACACGCTCCATCTCATCCATTAAGCGTGCGGCACGATTGTATCCAATTTTAAACCGACGCTGCACAGCCGATGTGCTCGCTTTACGCGTTTGCAATACAAAAGCAACCGCCTCATCATAGAGTGGGTCGGCTTCTTCGATGCTCTCACCAACGGTTTGTTCACTGGAATCAGCGCAACGAGTAATCTCTTCGATGTACTGTGGAACCCCGCGTTGACGCCAATCATTGGCCACCCGATGTACTTCTTTATCGTCGACAAAGGCACCGTGCACGCGCAATGGAGCACCTGTTCCGGGTGCTAAAAACAGCATATCACCGTGACCCAATAATTGCTCAGCGCCTTGTTGATCTAAAATAGTACGTGAATCGATTTTAGAAGAGACTTGAAACGAAATTCGTGTTGGAATATTTGACTTGATTAAACCAGTCAATACATCAACTGAGGGTCTTTGCGTCGCCAACACAAGGTGAATACCGGATGCGCGAGCTTTCTGAGCAATTCGCGCAATCAATTGCTCTACTTTTTTTCCCACTACCATCATCATGTCCGCTAACTCGTCTATCACAACCACAATATACGGTAACGAGATGAGTTGCGGAGCGGTATGTTCCATGCCATCAACTGGTTTCCATAACGGGTCCAAAAGGCTTTCACCATTGGCTATAGCCTCAGCTACTTTGGTATTAAAACCAACTAAGTGGCGAACTCCCATGGCGGCCATTAAACGATAGCGCCGCTCCATTTCCTCCACACACCAGCGCAACGCATTGGCAGCCTCTTTCATATCGGTAACCACTGGCGTGAGTAAATGAGGAATACCGTCGTAAACTGATAGCTCAAGCATTTTGGGATCAACTAAAATAAGGCGCACATGCTCTGGAGTCGAGCGAAACAGGATACTTAAAATCATGGCGTTAATACCCACCGATTTGCCGGAACCGGTCGTGCCGGCCACCAGTAAATGTGGCATCTTGGCTAAGTCAACCACCATCGGATGACCCGCTATGTCAACTCCTAACGCTAGAGTTAGCGGCGAATGGGCTTGCTGGTACACATCCGCAGAAAATACTTGCGCTAATGCAACTGTGGCACGATTAGGGTTTGGCAACTCTAAACCAACTACCGTTTTACCAGGAATAATCTCTACCACTCTCACACTTAATACCGATAAAGAACGCGCCAAGTCTTTCGCAAGTGCGGTCAAACGGTTGGCTTTAACACCGGCTGCCAACTGCAACTCAAAACGGGTGATGACAGGACCTGGGTGCACAGCAACCACATCGGCTTGAATACCAAAATCCAATAAATGTTGCTCAAGATCGCGTGATAGACCTTCAAGCTCATCAGGTGTATAGCCGCCCATGGCTTTACCAGGTTGTCCCTTCTCTAGCAAGCTCAGTTCAGGCAAGCCCTCAATTACAGCAACCGGTGCAATGGCTTCCTCGATAAATGAGGATCGATTCAATGGTAGATCGTTTGCGGGCAGTGACACGCCCAACCCAGGTGCACTGATTGGGAAGGCTTTTTTTTCTTTTTTTACGCGGCTAGAACCACTCGCTACCACACGTCCCTTAGTAACCGGCAATAACCACCGATGACTGATCAACTCTTTTAACGAGTAGGCCAACTGCGCTAGCTTCTGCCACAGTTTGTGCGAACGGCGCAACATCAACCAAGTGAAGCGACCAATTACTTCGGTGACCAGCACCCATGAAAGCCCAGTTAACCAGGTAACCCCAACTAGTAGTAGCGCTAACAAGAACAACAACGTGCCGGGTAAATTTAAGCATAGACAAGACCAATAACTTACCCATCGACCTAAAGCTCCGCCAGTACTTGGAATGCCAAAGTGTTGTGCTTGCACCAGCAAGGTGACTAAACCACAACTGCTTACTAGAAAAAACACCAACCCCAATGCCCGCAAAGCCAAAGCTATTTGATCCAATTTGTGCAAAACACGCTGATCGTAAAGGACAATCCAACCTAAGTACGCAAGGCTAGGTGGAAGAATGAAGGCCACATAACCCAACAGCCAAAACAAGGCATGCGCCAACAAAGCACCCAGTGGACCACCCGCATTAGACAACGTCTGCGGAATGGCAATTAGCGCATAGGCCTGATAGGATCGCAACGATAACCACAGAAAACCAGCTAACGCCAATACCAGAATGAATACGCCTTCACTCACCCGTTGATTGAGTGCCGCAGACCAGGTTAACTGAGAAGGGGAGGGTAAATGACGCATTGCTTCTTTGCTCATGGGTAGTGTTACAAATTATATTTTGGCATACTAGCATTCATCTTAACACAGAACCTAAGGAAGACAGAAACCATGCACGAGACGAATCACCATCGACTGATCATTCTCGGCTCAGGTCCAGCCGGCTACACGGCCGCCGTTTATGCGGCACGCGCTAATCTAAACCCCACACTGATTACCGGGATGCAAACCGGTGGCCAACTCATGACCACCACGGATGTTGATAATTGGCCAGGTGATGTCGAGGGCTTACAAGGCCCTGATTTGATGACCCGCATGCACCAACACGCAGCACGTTTTCAAACCAATTTTATTAACGATCACATTGTAAGCGCTGATCTGCAACAACGCCCATTTCTGCTAAAGGGTGATTCAGTGCGCTACTCATGCGATGCGCTCATCATCGCAACCGGTGCTTCCGCACGCTACTTGGGCATTCCTTCAGAAGGCCAGTATCAAGGTCGTGGCGTTTCGGCGTGCGCGACCTGTGACGGTTTTTTTTACCGTAATAAAGCTGTTTGTGTGATTGGCGGTGGTAATACCGCGGTTGAAGAGGCACTCTATTTAGCTAATATTGCCGCTAGCGTCACCTTAGTGCACCGACGCGATAGCTTGCGCGGCGAAAAAATTTTGCAAAATAAGCTGTTGAGTAAGAGTAAAGAATCCCACAGCAACCTACGCATTATTTGGAACCACACCTTAGAAGAAATTTTAGGCGATGAGAAAAAAGTCACCGGCGTCAGATTACGCAATGTACAAAACAACTCTCACCAAGAATTAACCCTGGATGGCGTATTTATTGCGATTGGACATACGCCCAATACGTCTCTATTCACTAATCAACTCAAGATGGTTGACGGCTACATTAGCATTCGCTCAGGCTTAGATGGCATGGCCACCGCAACCAGTATTCCCGGCGTGTTCGCCTGTGGCGATGTGGCTGACCACGTCTACCGCCAGGCAATTACTTCGGCCGGATTTGGTTGCATGGCAGCATTAGACGCAGAAAAATACTTAACCGGCTGATTAAACCGTGTAACGGAAATCAACAAAGAGCTGGTTCGCTTGCAGTCTTCCAGACCAAGGCGAAGCAGCGGTTAAGCCGACTGACTCAGCAAACACTTCACTTGAGGTATTAAATTTACCACCATCATAATACCGGTAACCCACATCAATGCTAACGTGCTGATTAGCCGCAAAATTGACACCACCTGTACCCTGCCAAGCGAAACTGTTGGTGTACACGGGGTTACCAATCGATGAGGTAGAACCCACATTAACCGTATCAACTAATTGACTACCAACGGTATAGAAATTATTAACTAAATTTGAAGCATAACCGATACCAATCCCGATGTATGGCTTCATACCGACATCGCCTAACGTATAATAGGCCTCAGCAGGGTGTAAAAAACCACTGACTAAGAGGGCGCGATTACCTAGATTAAAATAACGGTTTCGCATGTTGCCAGTAAAACCCTCTGTATCGGATACGCCAGATTGGTACATCTGGTAATTAAACGGTTCGTGGTTAATGTACATTAAACTAGCATCAATGAACGAGTGAACCTGCTTGCCTGCTTCAAAAGTATAAAAGCCACGATCACCCAGCGTACTATTGTACCCTTGTACCGAATCATCCCACTCCGTTGGGTTTGGGTTATTAATTCCGGGTAGCATCGTCCACGAATAACCGGTGCCGATAGCTGCATACCAAGGATTGTTCTTGACTTCGCCACCCATCGTACCAGCATACACTGGAAGTACACTCAACAACGGTAACAGTGCGAGTTTAAATTTCATTGATTGCTCCTTTTTATTATTTTGGCTCAGAATCATAACGCGTTTCTGATCAATCCGCTACGGGATGAATTTGCCGTAAATGTGGAAATAAGATCACGTCACGGATGGATGCAGCATCAGTAAATAGCATCACCAAACGATCCAGCCCTATGCCTTCTCCGGCGGTAGGTGGCATACCATACTCTAACGCCTCGATAAAATCATGATCAAAATGCATGGCTTCTAAATCGCCAGCCTCTTTTTCCACTACCTGTTGCTCAAAACGACTCGCTTGATCCTCTGCATCGTTTAATTCAGAGAAGCCGTTAGCGATTTCTCGTCCTGCAATAAACAATTCAAATCGGTCCGTTACCGTTGCATCCGTAGCACTTCGGCGCGCTAAAGGTGACACTTCTATCGGATAGGCGGTAATAAAGGTTGGTTGAATCAAGCGATGCTCAACCGTTTCGTCAAACAAGATCAAATGCAATTTACCTAAACCGTCACTGTCTTGGTAATCAAAACCCAAGCGCTTCAACAGAGCACGGCAAGTAGGCAATGCCTCTAAATCATCGGCATCAATTGTTGGATTGAAATGCGCAATGGCGGCTTTCATGGTGAAACACGCAAACGGCTGACCCAAATCAATCCCGTGTCCTTGATAGACTAGGTGCCGGGTACCCAGCACTTCATCGGCTAAATAACCGATTAATAACTCACTAAACTGCATTAAATCCCGGTAGTCAGCGTACGCTTGATAGAATTCAATTGTAGTGAATTCAGGATTATGTCGCGTGGATAACCCCTCATTACGAAAGCAACGATTGATTTCATATACGCGCTCAAACCCACCAACGATCAAACGCTTCAGGTACAATTCAGGCGCTATGCGTAAAAACATATCCTGACTTAAGGCGTTATGATGAGTAACGAAGGGACGCGCCAGTGCGCCGCCTGGAATCGGGTGCATCATGGGTGTTTCTACTTCTAAAAACTGCTGCGCGTCCATAAACTGACGCAACGCTTGCATTAATCGCGAACGTACGATAAAGGTTTTTCGCGTTGCCTCATTTGCAATCAGATCAACGTACCGCTTGCGGTAGCAAAGTTCTTGGTCAGCCAAACCATGGAACTTGTCCGGCAGTGGACGTAATGATTTAGTCAACAAGACTACATCACTCGCATGCACACTCAGCTCACCGGTATTAGTAATGAACAAATGCCCGCGAACGCCAACAATATCGCCCAAATCCCAGTGCTTGAATGCTGTGTAGATCTCAGGCAGCTCTTGTTCACGCAAGTAGACCTGGATACGACCTGACACATCTTGTAAATGAAAAAAGCTGGCTTTGCCCATAACACGCCGCAACACAATGCGACCAGCAACCGCCACCTGAACAGACGCCAACTGCAAATCTTGCTGATTGAATTGCGAGTATTGTTGCATTAATTCCGCGGCCAGTTGTTCGCGACGAAAGTCATTCGGAAAATTAAATCCTTGCTGACGTAACTGGGCTAATTTTTGTTTGCGCACTTGGAGTACTTCAACGCTATCCAACACCTCATCACTCATCCTGCTTCTCCTGCTTTTAAACTGGCTTCGATAAATTGGTCAAGTGCTCCATCCAACACCGCTTGCGTATTACTCGTTTCCACCCCGGTGCGTAAATCCTTGACGCGGGATTGATCCAACACGTACGAGCGAATCTGCGAGCCCCATCCAATATCTGATTTGGTCGCCTCGAGAGCTTGTTGCGCGCCCTTTTTTTTCTGCATTTCTAACTCGTACAATTTCGCGCGTAACTGCTTCATGGCTTGTTCTTTATTTTTATGCTGACTACGATCCGTTTGACATTGCACCACAATCCCGCTGGGGTTATGCGTAATCCTTACCGCGGAGTCGGTGCGGTTAACGTGCTGTCCACCAGCACCCGAAGCACGGTAAGTATCAATGCGTAAATCGGCTGGGTTAATATCAATCACGATATCATCAGCGACTTCGGGGGAGACAAACACTGCCGCAAACGAAGTATGCCGACGATTACCGGAATCAAACGGCGATTTTCGTACCAAACGATGCACGCCGCTCTCGGTGCGCATCCAGCCATAAGCATAATCACCCAACACGCGCACCGTGGCACTTTTAATACCGGCCACATCACCCGCCGAGCACTCCAATAATTCGGCAGTAAAACCATGCTGTTCTGCCCAACGCAAATACATGCGCAGCATCATTTCAGCCCAGTCTTGTGCCTCAGTGCCTCCTGATCCTGCTTGAATATCAACAAACGCATTCGCTTGGTCCATTTTGCCAGAAAACATACGTCGAAATTCCAATTCAGCCACTCGTCTTTCAATTTCTTCTACATCACCTACTAACTCATGAATAGCAATCTCGTCTTGTTCTTCGCGCGCCAGCTTAAATAATTCGCGTGCATCCGCCACATCTTGGCTTAATGACCTTAAACCAAATACTACCGCCTCCAATTGTGCGCGTTCGCGACCAAGGCTTTGTGCGTACTCGGGTTTGTCCCAGATGGTGGGTAGCTCTAACTCGAGCACCACCTCTTCAAGCCGTTCAGCTTTCTCAGCAATGTGCAGGTAGTCATATAATGCGGCAATGCGTTCAGCCAGATCATCCAACTTCATGCTAATTTGGTTACTTTCTAACATTGACTACTCGTTCAGACGCGCCGTACAAAAACTGCATTCTACACGGGCACCCCTACTATTGACAAATGAAGCCAACGCGTCGAGAATATTTGCCCATTAGGTGCTCAAGGATGCACACGATCATGAATCAGCGCCTGCTCTCGTTGGATGTTTTTCGCGGTTTAACCGTGTTTTTAATGATTCTCGTCAATAGCCAGGGCAACCAAGCGCCTTATGCTCTATTGACGCACTCAGAATGGAATGGGTGCACACTAGCCGACTTAGTCTTTCCTTGGTTCATTTTTATTGTTGGCTTCTCCGCAGTTCTGAGTATGACTCAAAAAAAGATAACATGGCACTTGATTATTAAACGTAGCATGGTGCTATTTAGTCTTGGACTTCTATTAAATGCATTTCCTGATCACTTCAACTTAGCGCATTTACGATTTTTTGGCATCTTACAACGCATTGCACTTTGTTATTTGTTTTCAGCGTATCTATTCGCTACGACGTCCATCACCACTCAACGGGTCATTGTCGTTACTATTCTTTTAAGTTACTGGTTTATCTTGTCGCATTTTGGCCACTCAATAGCGGCTGAACTGGATCAAGCGTTACTCGGCGCAAACCACCTCTACAAACTAAGCTATGACCCAGAAGGCTTACTTAGCACCTTTCCGTGCCTGGCGATTGTTTTATTCGGTAACTTATCGGCCATGCGTTTACTAGCTCAGGATGCCCCGGAAGAAAAAATACGTGACTTATACATCACGGGTTTACTTGCATTAGGAACTGCTTGGGTTTGGAGTTACTGGCTACCTCTTAACAAAATACTAATGACCAGTAGTACCGTGTTATGGACCAGCGGACTAGCCTTAATCGTATTCACCACGTGTTACCTCATCTTTGACATCAAACACCAAGCTAAACGGACAAAATTTTTTCAGCTATTGGGTCAAAATTCGCTGGCAGTCTATTTATTGCACGTGCTTGGATTGAAAATTCAAGCACTGTTTTTACTGCCTAACGCCCATGGTGAACTGGTAAATGTGCGTCTATTTCTCACAGAATATCTATTCTTTTGGACGCCCCCCCCAATTGCTGCATTAGCCTATGCGCTTTGCTATTGCTTATTTTGCTACGCGGTGATCCTAAAATTTTTCAGCGCACGCTTGGTCCCAGTCTACTTTAAAGCTGGCAGGAACAATCTGAGCTAACAAGGCGCCTGGAGCTAAGTATTCATAGATTTGATCAAACGTTTTTACGTGTTGCGTGCTGATTCGGCGCACCAAATGACTCGGTAACAAATCACTTGGATTTGACAGCCCCATAGCACCCACAATCTCTAAAAAACTTTTAACGGTATTGCGATGATAATTCCGCCTCGATCGGGTCCGGCGGATCCATAGGATAGTGCTCCGTCTCATACGCCTCGATGAGAGTCGCAAGGATGTCCAGGCG
>DAIDLK010000028.1:9431-9666 GCA_027449525.1 Legionellaceae bacterium
AACAACCAATTGACATCATCATGGCGCGCCCAGCATTGCAAAGGTCTGCACCCATAGCAATACGCTGCACCATGTCAAAACCGGTGGTTGTCTTGCCACTACAGATTAATCGAATTTTATCACGTACATTAATTCCCACTAACGCATTGTGCACAAAAATTAATCCTTCTTCTAATGGCTCGCCAATTCGACTCGAAAACTCGAAGGGTGCCGCACCAGTGCCTCCTTCAGCACC
>DAIDLK010000029.1 GCA_027449525.1 Legionellaceae bacterium
TGCGAGATCGGTTCATGTTGCATTACAATTTCCCTCCTTATTCAGTGGGAGAAACTGGGCAAATGGGTAGCCCTAAACGCCGCGAGATTGGGCATGGTCGTTTAGCGCGGCGGGGTTTAATGGCCGTGTTACCCAGCCACACTGAATTCCCTTACGTATTGCGGGTGGTATCTGAAATTACTGAATCGAACGGTTCTAGTTCAATGGCGACGGTGTGTGGCGCTAGCCTGGCGTTAATGGATGCAGGTGTACCCTTGAAAGCACCCGTGGCGGGAGTGGCCATGGGTCTGATTAAAGACGGTGATCGATTCGCCGTATTAACGGATATTTTGGGTGATGAAGATCACCTCGGCGACATGGATTTCAAAGTAGCTGGCACCGAGCGAGGCGTAACGGCACTGCAAATGGACATTAAAATTATGGGCATTACGCAAGCCATTATGTCAGAAGCTTTAGAGCAGGCTTTGGTTGGCCGGCAACACATCTTGGGTGTCATGAATCACGCGCTAGCTGAGCATCGTGTTGAATTATCTGAGCACGCGCCACGTATTGTGACCATGAAAGTACCTGAAGATAAAATTCGCACGGTGATTGGTAAAGGCGGCGCTACGATTAAAGGGTTGATTGAATCCACGGGCGTATCGATAGATATTGACGACTCAGGAATTGTTCAACTATTTTCACCAAACTCAGAGGCATTAGAAGAAGCGCGTCGACAAATTAAATTACTGATTGCCGATGTTGAACCAGGACAAACGTATCACGGCAAAGTGAGTAAAATTGTTGAATTTGGAGCGTTTATTAACTTACTGCCTGGCAAAGACGGTTTGTTGCATATTTCACAAATCTGTGCTGATCGCAACGATAAAGTCGAAAATGTGTTACGCGAAGGCCAAGAAATTAGCGTTTTTGTGGCAGGAGTTGATAAGCAAGGTCGTGTTAAACTGGAGTGGAAAGATAAACCAGAGCCAGTGAGCACTATGGTTGCTGAGCCCGTTATAACCGACAAAGAGTCAATGGGACCATGCTAGACATTAAGTATATTATTGAACATGAAGACCTGGTGCGTGATAGCATCCGGCGGCGCGGCGTGCGGGCCGATTTAGATGCTTTATTAGTCCTTTACGCCGAGCGAAAAAGTGCGTTACTAGCCCTTGAAGCGCAACGTGCGGAGGCTAATCGGGTGGCTAAATTGATTCCCCAGTTACCTGCTGAAGAAAAATTAGCTAGTATTGCGCTGGGGCGTCACTTAAATCAGCAAATTACGCTGTCAGAAGAGAACATGCGCGTCTTGGACGAGCGTTATCAAGACGCGTTGCTGACAATTCCCAATATGCTGGCGGAGGATACACCAGCGGGTGTTAGTGATGAGAACAATGCATTTTTGCGCGCCTGGGGTACCCCTCGTGCGTTTGATTTCACGCCATTGGATCACGTTGAGCTTGGTAAGCGGCTTGATTTGATTGATTTTGATAGTGGCACTAAAGTGACGGCACCTAAATTTTATTTTCTTAAAAATCAAGCGGTGTTTTTGGAGTTGGCATTAAAGCTATTTGCGTTCAATGTGGCCGCAAACCATGGCTTCACACCGCTTGTTACCCCCGATTTAAGTAAAAGATCAGTCTTGCTGGGTGCTGGATTTACTCCACGCGGTGAAGAGTCGAATAGTTATCATATTGAGGACATGGATTTAAGCTTGATTGCTACCGCTGAAATTCCAGTGGGTGGGATGCACGCGGACGAATTATTAGACGTGTCACGTTTGCCGTTGAAGTACGTAGCAGAAAGCCATTGCTTTAGGCGTGAAGCTGGCGCGTCTGGGCGCGAAAGTAAAGGCCTGTACCGTGTCCATCAGTTTTCTAAAATCGAATTATTTCAAATCACCACCCCTGAGCAAGCCGATAGTGCTCTTGAAGAAATTTTAGCGATTGAGGAGTCACTCTACCAGCAGCTCGATTTGCCTTACCGCGTTGTGCGTATTTGTGCGGGTGATTTAGGTGCGGTAGCGTATAAAAAATACGATCTAGAAGCATGGATGCCTGGTCGTGATGCAAACGAAAAATACGGTGAAATTACCTCCGCGTCCAATTGCACAGATTTTCAGGCACGTAGGTTAAATATTCGTTACCGGGATGCTGAACAAAAAAAGCATTATGCTTATACGTTAAATGGCACGGCTATTGCGTTGAGCCGTACCTTAATGGCGATATTAGAGAATTATCAACAGTCAGATGGCTCGGTGATAATTCCCGAAGTATTGCGCCCTTACCTCGGTCAAGATAGGATTACGCCGCCGTCAGCTACTAAATCAGCATAGCTGCCGTTGAAGCTTTTAATGCCGTAAGCGTCGGAAAAATATAAAATGCGTGTAGCAATTTTAGCGATAAAATGCCGATTATGGCTGACACAAATGAGCGTGCCAGTGTAACGAGCCAATGCATCGGCCAGAGCATCGATGGTTTCGATGTCCATGTGGTTGGTTGGCTCATCAAGAATGAGTACATTTGGGTTATCTAAAATCACTTTCGCTAATAGTAAGCGTGCTGCTTCACCACCACTCAGTGCGAGAATATTTTTATGAACTTGTTCCTTGCTGAACAGCATTTGGCCCAATATTTTGCGAATTTCTTGTTCTGTTTGCCCGCTTACAGCGCCATTTAGCCATTCCCAAACCGTGATGGAACGGTTTAATAAGTCGTGGTGATCTTGCGAGAAGTAACTGATGGCAACTTCATTGCCCCAGGTGATTTCTCCCGTGTCAGCAGGAATTAATTGTTGTAAGACCTTTAATAAAGTGGATTTACCGCGTCCATTGGCACCCATAATGGCAATTTTATTTCCACGCTGAACTTCAAAATTGACGTGATGAAATAAATTTTTTCCTGGATACTGTTTTGCAAGATTGTGCACTTTACATACCAACTTTGCGGATGGGCGTTTGGGCGTAAAGTGAAACGTAGGCGCAATGCGCGAGGAATTGAGTGCGTCGGGGAGTTCAATTTTTTCAATCATTTTCATGCGTGAACGTGCTAGCGTGGCTTTTGATGCACTCGCACCAAAGCGATCAATAAATTTTTGTAGATGGGCAATTTTTTCTTCAGCACTTTTACGCTCCACAATTTTTTGTTCTTGCACGACCTGTTTTTCAGTCAGAAAACGTGCGTAAGGAGCCGAGTATTTTCGAATGTCACCGAAATCAATATCAAAAATTTCATCCGATATATTGTCAATAAAATCAATATCATGTGAAATAAAAATTACAAGCCCTTTGTAATTATTGTTTAAGAAATGCTCAAGCCATTGAATAGAGACGATGTCAAGATGATTGGTAGGTTCATCAAGTAATAAAATCGTCGGGCGCTGGAATAATACTTGCGCTAGCAGAACACGTAGTTTATACCCACCTGATAAGGCACTCAGTGGTTGCTGGTGATAGTTTGGCGCGATGCCTAAGCCAATTAAAATGCGCTCAATTTCAGTTGCGGCATGGTAGCCGTCTTGATGGTAAATTAATTCGTCCAATTCAGCGAGACGAAATCCTTCCGTATCCGTCCAGGTGTCAGACGCCAGCAGCGCCTCTTTTTCTTGCATCGCGGTCCACAAGGCGTTCTTGCCTTGTAATACAATATCGGCGATGGGGGTATTTTCGTAACGAAACTGATCTTGTTTCAACCAGCCAATGGACGCATCTTTCGGAATAATTACCTCGCCAAAGGTTGCTTCTTCTTCACCAGTAATCAGTTTGAAAAACGTGGATTTACCGCAACCATTGGCGCCAACTAACGCGTAAATTTTGCCGGCATTGAGCGTAAAATTAACGTCGCAAAACAATAGTTTTTGGCCATAGGTCATGCCCAATTGATTTAATGTGATCACAGATTAATCTATCAAGTTAAATTTTGCTGATGGTAGCGTGTCTAAGCGCGATAAAGCAAGCTTAAATGCATACCGTAACCGACCGCAATCCCAACTAAAATGCCGGTTAGAATCTCAAGGGGAGTATGACCGATACGTTCCCGTAATCTGGGCAAGTGTTTCGATGCGGATGGGTCTAAGTAACAATTAATTCGAGTGGCATGTTCTCCAATTTGGCGTCGTAGGCTATGCGCATCAAGGATAACAATCATACTCACGGTTAGCGAGACGCCAAACGCAGGTTCGTTAATGCCCTGATTCAATGCAATGAGTGCTGTCATGCTGGACATAATAGCGCTGTGGTTGCTAGGCAAACCACCGTAGCCAATTAGTTGAAACGCGAGTCGACGCTGACGAATACTGTTAATAATGAATTTAGAGCTGCCAGCAACTAGCCAGGCCAACAAGGGCGTTAAAAGATAACTGGTATCCATCAGTATGGGCTCGCGTTGTTTAATAACAATCCGCAGGCAATAACCCACAGCAGGACGGTGACGCTTAATAGGCGATCGTTTAAGAGTGAGTCGGTTGGTGATTCGCCTTCAACCTTGATTTGTACCAAGTACGCGTAACGAAACAAACCAAACAATACGATTGGAACGGTGATTATTAATTGCGGTTTGGCGGACATCACAAACATGCTATAAAAAACTAAGGCGCCGGTCGCTGACATTTGTGCATAATAATCCAACAGCGGCAGTGAGTAGCGTGTTAATACCGGCCTGCTTTTGTTGCCGTGTTGCTGATATTCTTGCCGACGTTTTGTGGCGGCCAAGTAGAGCGCGAGACTAAGGGTAGTAATAAACATCCAATTTGACACTGGCAGGGTTAAGGCAATTGCGCCACAATAAACGCGAAGTACAAAGCCGAGTGCGATACAAAATAAATCAATCACCGGTTGCTGCTTTAACCATAACGTATAGGCTAAATTCAGCAATAAATAGAGTCCAATGATGCACAATACATTTGGCATCACCAAGCCGGCACCCAATAATGTAATTAGGATGATGAGCCCTAAAGCCCAGGCCGCTTTGGGTTGCACTTGTCCGCTGGCCAATGGACGTGTTTTTGCTTTTTCGGGGTGAAGACGGTCTTGCTCCAAGTCGTGTAGGTCGTTGAATAAATAGACGGCTGAGGCGGCAAGGCAAAATAAGAGCACGGCATAGGTGGCCTGCAGTAGCGCTCGCGGGTCAAGATAAGCGTTCGAAAAAAGCAGTGGGGCGGCTACAAAACCATTTTTAACCCATTGCTTCGGGCGCAATAAGCGCACTAATGGCCCGATCAAGTGAGGTGTGTTACGCATTAATCTAAAATTCCTGTGCAGTTGTGACTGAAAAGCCATGCTATAATTCTCGCACCAAATTACCCAAAACCCAATAAAAAGGAGCGTTTAATTGCAGCGGGTATCCTCTTGGGGGCGTTTAACTCATGCACCGCACCGGATGGTGATGTTAGCCAATCGTCATCAATTGCCGGAGGACTTGCGACTAGATGGCCCTGGTTTAGCGTATGGTATGGGTCGCAGTTACGGTGATGTGTGTTTGAACGCGCATGGCACCTTGTGGGGGACGCGCTCGCTTGATCGTTTTATTGCCTTTGATGCAGGCACTGGACGTCTACGGTGCGAAGCCGGCGTGCTAATTGAAACCATTCAGCGTACCTTCGGTCCGCACGGTTGGCTATTAGCGGTGACGCCGGGCACCCAATTCGTTACCGTGGGGGGCGCCATCGCCAATGATGTGCATGGTAAAAATCATCACCGTCAAGGTTCATTTGGTCAGCACGTGCTTGCAATTACTTTGTTACGCACGAATGGTGAGTGCATTGAATGCGGGCCTAATGAGCGTCCCGAATGGTTTGCCGCGACCATTGGCGGATTAGGTCTTACGGGTGTGATTGTTACCGTTGAATTACAACTAATGCGCGTACCAAGTGTGTGGCTCGAAACGCAGACTACACCATTTAACGATTTGGTTGGTTTTTTTCATTTAACCGAACAGCATTCAAGCCATTATGAATACACTGTAGCCTGGGTAGACTGTTTAGCCAAGCGGCAAGTCCGCGGCCTCTTAATGTCTGCCCAGCACGTAGAGCATGGCGAATGGATGTCCGCCAAACGACGCCAGCTGTCGGTGCCTTTCACCCCACCGTTGTCCCTCATCAATCGGGTTTCGTTGCAATTGTTTAACACAGCCTATTATCACTTGAATGCACGCCGTGTCGCACAACGCCGTGTTCATTACGAACCGTTTTTTTACCCTTTGGATAGCGTTTTCGGTTGGAATCGGTTGTACGGTCGTCGCGGATTTTTTCAATACCAAAGTGTCGTGCCGTCTTCTGTTGGTTTCGATGCGACGCAAGCCATGTTAGTGGAGATTGCTCGCGCAGGCGCTGGTTCTTTTTTAACGGTACTCAAAACATTTACTGAGTGTCGATCGCCAGGGTTACTCAGTTTTCCGCGACCTGGCGTTACCTTGGCGTTGGATTTTCCGAATCAAGGGGCGCGTACCTTGGCGCTATTTAAGCGCCTTGATGCGATTGTTTCAGCCGCTGGTGGGCGTTTGTATTGTGCTAAAAATGCGGTGATGTCGCCGGAATTATTTGCCGCAGGCTACCCACGCCTAGCCGAATTTTTATTGTATCGCGATCCGGGCATCAGCTCCGATTTATCGCGACGTTTAATGGGGAGTTAAGCTATGCAAACAAAAACCCATCGTGTGATCGTTGGCGCAACGTCACTAATTGCGGAACATTGTGCCAGGCTATGGATACAATCCGAACCTATTTTTCTAACCTTGGTTGGACGCAATATGGCTAAGCTAGAAGCTGTCGCTGCTGATTTAAGGGTAAGAAATCCAGCGGCCGAGGTGGAGGTCGTGGTTGTCGATTTTTTTGCGCCTATTGCCATTGACGCACTGGTTAAAACGTTAGTTGCGAAAGCTCCAATCCATTCCGTATTGGTGGCTCAGGGGGCGCTGCCGAATCAACCCCATTGTCAACAACACCTGACGGCTTGCGCGGATGCCTTACAAATCAATGCTGTTTCGCCGGTGTTATTTGTCGAAGCGTTTGTGCGCTACTTTGGCGAGGTCGGGCATGGGGTGGTGGGTATTATTGGCTCGGTAGCTGGTGACAGAGGCCGTAAGTCCAATTACATTTATGGTGCGGCAAAAGGGCTTATTACGCGTTACACGCAAGGTTTGCAGCATCGTTTTGCACGAACAGGTGTTAACGTAGTCTTAATTAATCCCGGACCAACCGACACGCCCATGACAACTGAATACAAGCAACAAGGCATGCGTTTAGCACCAGTGGAACAAGTAGCACGTGATATTGTACGAGGTATGGAGCGTGGCAAGCCGGTTGTCTACACCCCCGGTCATTGGCGCTGGATAATGCGTCTCGTTTGTTTTATTCCGGCAGTTCTATTTAATCGTTTAGACATTTAATTAGGAGTCATTGTGCATGGCCGCCTCTTGGGTGCTGACAAAAGCGGAACAATTTATTTTTTCTACCCCTCGCGTATTTTTTTGTGGTGTCTTGTGGTTGATTGCTTTGCTGAAAGTCGGTGTATGGTGTATTCCCAATCTTCCTGCCTACCGTGCCATCGCACTAATCCCTTTGTTAATCCCTTTGAGCACCCTGATGCACACTACCTCATGTGGAGCTGGTTTGCACCCTGGCTTACTTGGCTGCTACATCTCAATACTTCGTTGAAGTTTATGGCGTTTTTATTGGTGTGCTCGTGCAGCTTTACGTTGTTGTTTATGGTGTTAGTTTTTAAATCACTCCCGGATAGACTGGCACGAACGGCTTTGGTCTTGTTTACCGTCTTACCCGTTTCTACCACGGCTTACTTTTGGGTCAGTATGGATTCGGTGACTTTATTATTGTTGTTACTCGCCCTGGTGTGCCCTGAATGCAACAGTGTCATTTGGTTGGTAGGGCTTGCGTTAGGCATGCAGCATTTTGAGCAAGCGTTTTTTGCGATAGCAGGATTATTGCTGGCGACAAGTTTAAATCACTTAGTAATGGTTCAGACGCGTTATACTGCTCGATTTTGTTTTGCCCTGCTTGCCGCTGTTTTTTTGGGTAAATTGTTGTTAATCCTAATTTTCCAGCATTACACCATTCTAGTAAATTCAGGGCGATGGTATTTTATGCGCCAGCACCTGCATGAGATTATTTCTGGATTCTTTTTGCATGCTTATGAGCAGATTTGGGCTATTTTAGGCCTAGGTTGGTTGATTGCCTTGCGGTATGTGGATTGGGGTAAGCAGGCGCTGCCTTTTTTTGTTGGTTTACTGTGCTTGTCAAGTGTTTTATTGTTGGTCGGTGATCAGGCGCGCGTGTTGGCTATTATTACCTTTCCTTTGGTATTCGCCTACTGGCTGCTGAATCGTGAGTTTTTGACGAAATGGTCTCAAGCCCACGTGGCATTAATTTTCTTAATTTGGTTGGTGATGCCTTGGTATTGGTTGTGCGGTGGGGTAAAGGGATCAGTGTTCTTTTTTGATCTAGGTTATCTATTGCACAAAGCATTTGGTTGGTTTGTTTTACCGAATAATCTCTATGCTTGGCCCTTCTAATGTGTTTTACTATGAAAGTGGATTGATAATAAGCGACCAGTTTTCTTTTTTTTATTGGATGGGATTATTTTTTGATCAATAGCGGTGATAAGGTTGGTTCCATCGAATTGATTGCGACCAATGGCTTGCACAGTAACCTTCAGCACTATCAAGGCCAGTGGGTGATATTGTATTTTTATCCCAAGGATGCTACCGCAGGCTGTACGTTGGAAGCACTGGCATTTCGTGATAAGTATACTGAATTTTCAGCGCATGATGCCGTGGTCTTTGGGGTTTCGCGAGATAGTTTGCTATCGCATGAAAAGTTTAAGACGAAGCATCATTTACCGTTTGAATTAATTAGCGATGTGAATGAAACGCTCTGTCAACAGTTTGCCGTAATGAAAATGAAATCGATGTACGGAAAGCAATACCTTGGTATCGAGCGTAGTACTTTTTTGATTGATCCTAATGGCTTGGTGCAATCGGTTTGGCGCAACGTGAAGGTAGCAGGGCCCCCCGTCCTCGATGCGGTGTCGTCCTGGGCGGCCACCTGGGTGGAGCCAGGCGAGGCAACATCCGGCGATGGCCGGGACCGCACTCACTCAGGGGGCGGCATC
>DAIDLK010000030.1 GCA_027449525.1 Legionellaceae bacterium
GGTTTCACTAAAATTGCATCGCTTACGGGATAAAAGCGATGTGTATTGATTTTAAATCCGTTGATTTCAGCAAACAGTTGACTGGAGCTGCCTCCGTCTAAATTGAGTGCTTGCTGGCAAGATAACGGTGGTGATTGCATTAAACGAGCGAGCTCCGTAGTGCTTAACGGGGCGTTTTCTGTAACGACAATGATAACTTGTCCTTGGCGATTGATACCTATGGCAGATCGTTCGGCTCGTCCTGGCTTTAGCTGGGGGATTGACTGATTAACGACCAGGCGCGGACCGCTTTGCACGGCAAAATCAGGGTGGCTATTTGCTTGGAAATCCCTAGAATTGGTGAGGCGGGCACGCTGTTGGTTGATGGAGAAAACGCCCCACCAGCTGATTGGTTTTAAGGCACTGTATCGGTACGCGTGTCCAATGCGTAAACCAAGCGGTTGATACGTTTGATCAAAAAATCCACCATTAATCGCAATCAAGGCGTGACCGTGACGTGCAAACTGGTGAATAGCGGCGTTGCGTAGTTGCATGTCCTGTGCGGTGAGTAAATCCAATTGATTGTGCTGTAAATCAATTTTAAATGCATGGATACGTGACCAAGAAGTGGTATAAACAGAAGGCAGCTCGAGGTAATCGATACCGGGTGCGAGAGATTGCCACGATTGAGCGAAGCTAGCATTAACAACTAGATAGCCAAGAAGAAGGCTAAGAACGACCTTCGATTTTATCTTAGCAACTGTTTGCCTTAGCATTGTTATCTTGTATCCTTGAGTGCATTAAAAACATGAAACTAGGAATGCCATGTCGGAAGCAAACTTATCAAAACATACCAATAGACTTGAGCCGAAGTCAACTGCTCACTTAGCACCTTTACTATCAGATATTCTGCATCTGGCACAACAAGTTGGAGCTACGGATGCAGCCACTTCAGTGCAATATGAATCGGGTTTTGCGGTCAACGTTCGCATGGGTGGCGTAGAGAGTGTGGCATTTAGTGATGAGCGTTCAATTGCGGTGAGTATCTATCTTGGATCACGCAAGGGGAGTGCCAGTGGCAGTGATAATTCGCCAGCAGCTCTCAAGGCAATGGTACAAGCCGCTTACGAAATAGCGCAAGTGAGTGCAGCTGATCCTTGTTTTGGTTTGCCAGATGCTCAATTACTGAGCACTGATTATCCTGAACTAGACTTGGCCCATGCTTGGGCAATGACGCCCAGCGAGGCAATCGAGCGTGCCCTGGCGATCGAACAATATGCTCTGCAAGCCGACAAACGTATTACTAACTCAGATGGTGTAAGTATTTCAAGTTATTGGTCGCATTATGGGTATGCTAATACGCATGGATTTTGCGGTATTGTGCCGAGTACTCTTCACAGCATTAGCGCATCGTTTATTGCGCAGGACAAAGCTGGCTCCAAAAAAATGCAGCGTGATGATGCTTACTCGACGGCTCGTTTGCCTGAATTACTTCTTTCTAATGAATTATTAGCCGGTTTAGCTGTTGAGAGAGCAACCAGTCGATTGGGTGCGCGGCGTTTGAAGACTCAAGTCTGTCCAGTGCTGTTTTCAGCACGTGTTTCGTCTAGTTTATTATCATCATTCATTCAAGCGATCAGTGGGAATAATCTTTATCGAAAAAATTCATTTTTACTCAATCAATTGGGCCATCATGTATTCCCTGACACGATTCAAATTCATGAGCAGCCTCACTTGCTCCGTGCATTAGGCAGTTGTCCTTTTGACGATGAAGGAGTGTTAACACGGACGAATCGCTTTGTTGAGCAGGGAGTGCTTACATCCTATGCACTAGGTAGTTATGCCGCGCGTAAATTAGGCTTACAGACCACCGCTAACAGTGGTGGTGTTGCCAATTTAACCATGGATGCCACGGCGGGAGATTTGGCCAGTTTATTAATTACTCTGAACACGGGGTTGTTCGTCACGGAATTAATGGGTAGTGGGGTAAATCATTTGACAGGCGATTATTCACGCGGAGCCAATGGTTTTTGGGTAGAAAATGGTGAAATTCAATACCCAGTGGAGGAAGTGACCATTGCCGGTAACTTGCGCGACATGTTTCGCGGGATTATTGCCGTAGGAAGTGATATCAACCCGGGAATTGCAACACGCTGTGGTTCAATCTTAGTCGATCACATGATGGTGGCTGGGGAGAGTTAGTGGCATTATCCTTTGTCACGAAACGTGATGCGACCTTTGCTTAAATCATAGGGGGTGAGCTCAACTTTTACTTTATCTCCAGTTAAAATGCGAATATAATTTTTTCGCATTCTACCTGATATGTGAGCAGTTAGTACGTGACCATTTTCAAGTTTAACGCGAAACATGGTATTGGGTAAGGTGTCGATAACGACGCCTGCCATTTCAATGTGATCTTCTTTGCTCATAAGTTCTCTTTGACAGTACAAACCAATTAAATGCTCATAGTGCACCAAAAAAAAAAAAATGGCAATTGCATTGTAATTTATTTTAGGAAAGTGTTAAGCTGATGGTCTGATCAGTAAAAAATTGCGTTGTTTGATGTAGCTTTTCAATGTTGTGCTCACTATCGAGTTAAAACAGGAGAGCGTCATGCAAAAAAACGACTACGAGATCATTGTTTTAAAGCCAACTTCTTTATTTCTTTTGTTTCTGAGTGCACTGCGTCCTGATATTGAATGGCCCAGTGTTAGCCTGTTTCAAAAAGACGCCACCGCTTATAGTCTAAAAAAGTGTCATTCAGAGGATGGCTTTATCGCTCAACTTGAAGCGCATCGTTTACAGATGCTGCGTCATGAAATAAGCCGGTGGGTCGGGGAAGAAGCTAGTCATATTTTAAGGATTAGTTTTTTTGATTTTTTACGTTTTTTTAAATTTGAACGACACGCTGAATGGATGGTTATTGAGCCGACGTTGCACCATAATGCGAATGGTAAGCTTTGAGTTGTTGCCAGTGTTCTGTTTGGCCGGTTGTTTTTAAATAATCCATGAGATCAAAGAAAGTAATCAGGCTATGCACGGCAACGCCTTGCTGCCTGATTTCTTCTAAAGTTGAACGTTCTCTTTGGCCTCGCTCGCACCGATCGAGCGCTATCATGACATCGGTTAATTGACCACCATGTGCTTCAATGCAGGTTTTTGCGGCACGAAAAGCCGTGCCGGCCGTGATAACGTCATCAATCATCAGGGTGGTACCGTGCAGGGGAGCACCTATTAATACGCCTTGTTCACCATGGTCTTTAGGTTCCTTGCGATTAAATGTGACAGTCACTTGTTGGCCTAGTTCATCCAGTGCAGTTGCGGTAGCGGTGGCTAAGGGAATTCCTTTGTAAGCTGGACCAAATAAATGGTCGACGGTTATTTGTTTGTCGATAATACAACGCGCGTAACACAATCCCACTTGGTGAAGAGCATGGTTGCTAAAAAATAAACCGGCATTAAAAAAATAAGGACTAACCCGCCCTGATTTTAAAGTAAATTGCCCTAATTGTAATACTTTGCATCGAATTGCTAATTCAATGAACTCTTTTTGGTTCTTCAACATGCGAAACTCCGTTAGTATCGATCAAACTATGAAAAACGATTAACAATCAAAAAAAAAATGATATGCTAATTGTGGGACAAGCCCAATACAGGAGGTTGTGAATGTCGCAGCGTGAAGAAGGACATGTCAAGTGGTTTAATGAAAAAAAAGGCTTTGGTTTTATTGTGAATGCCAAGGGGGAGGATATTTTTGTACATTATCGAGATATTCAAGGTGTTGGCTTCAAAACCCTGCACGAAGATGATGTCGTCAGTTTTTTATTGGAAAAAGGACCCAAAGGCATGAAGGCCCAAGAAGTCATTCGTCTTGAGCCAGAAGTGGTCTCGGCCGAGAAAGAAGAGGATTATGCGAGCCAATCTTGAGCGGGCAAAAACTCAGATAGTAATAATTGCTCAGGGCTGCGTGGCTCGGGTGCCCAGTTATAGGACCAATGTACCAGGGGAGGTAGTGACATCAGGATTGATTCAGTTCTTCCACCCGATTGTAAGCCAAACAAGGTGCCGCGATCGTATAACAAATTGAATTCAACGTAGCGGCCCCTTCTCAGGCATTGAAACTTTTTTTCCCGTTCGCCATAGGCTATAGTGCGGCGTTTTGCTACGATGGGAGCATAGCCTGAGATAAAATGGTTCCCAACGCTTTGCATCAAACCAAAGCTGTGGGCAAAACTTTGTTGAGCGTAATCGTCAAAAAATAAACCACCGATGCCCCGCGCTTCTTGTCGGTGTTTTAGAAAAAAATAGTCATCACACCACGCTTTAAAGCGCGGGTAAAGTTCCTCCCCAAAGGGCAAGCATGCATTCTTCGCATTGCGGTGCCAATGTTGGCAATCCTCGCGAAAACCGTAATAGGGCGTTAAATCAAACCCACCGCCAAACCACCAAACGGTTGTATTGGAGGCTGTTTCTGCAATAAAAAATCGCACGTTGGCATGTGTCGTGGGTACATAAGGATTGTCAGGGTGCAACACGAGCGACAAACCAAGCGCATGATACCGTGATCCTATCAGTTCCGGTCGATGATGCAGTGCCGATGGCGGTAGTTGGGTGCCGATAACGTGTGAAAAATTAATCCCCGCTTTTTCGAAGACACCACCGTGTTGCAAAATCCGCGAAACCCCACCGCCGCCTTCTGAGCGAGTCCACGGATCTTCAACAAAGCGAGCGGTTTGGTCAATGATTTCAATTTGTTCACACAATTGATTGTGCAAGTTTTGCAAGTAGCGCTCAACCAATTCAAGCGCCTCCGCGGGGCAGTCTAATCCATCCATCCTAAAACCTATGTTTCGCTCAGATTCAATTAATTTGAGCCATTAATCCTATTGGCTAGCCAGCTCGATAATTCGGGCAGGCTAGGTAACGTGGTCCAAGTAAGACCGGAATCGCTCGACAAATAGCGCACAGGACGCCGTTCGTCGCTGTCCGTATAACCTGAGGCAATACAGGTCACACCGGTTGGTTCGCAGGTTAAACTTGTGAGTACCGTAGCGTTAGCGTTTGAGCTGATAGAGGCTAAAGCCCACGTCGTTCCACCGTTCTGGCTATAATACACCAACGGTTGTTGCGTTACAGCAGAGAAGTACCCAACGGTGTAACATTTGTCGCCCGTTGCGTTGCATCGAATAGCGTTTAATTGCGCCGAGCCTGTACCTACCGTCGGCAACAGTGGCTGAGCCGACCAGGAACTGCCACCATTGGTGGATTGATAAATTAACGGCACGTTAATGGCACTGGAATTGGCGTAACTTCCCACTGCAAAACAGGTGTTCGTGAGTGGAACGCAATGAATTGCGCTCAGTAGTGCACTCTGTGCATCAGCGGGTAATGATAAATTCATCCCGGTAGCCCAAGTAGCGCCTGCATTAGCAGAGGTGATAATTAGCGGTAGTTGGGTGCCACCGTTCGTTGCCGATGAGTACCCGGCGGCCACACAAAGTACGGCGTTAATGTTAAGGGACGGATTACAGACGATCCCTTGGAGAACACCAGCAGTCGACGAAACGCTAAGGATCGTTTCCTCGGTAGTGGTGCCCGAATCACTCGATGAATAAACAATTCCAGTTGTTTCGGATGAGCTGACAAAATCGCCAATGATAATGCATGAACTGGCTGTTGAATTACAACTAATTCCCGTTAGCAGGCTAATTGAGTCACTACTGGTGGCAGGAGAAGTATTACTCCAGATTACTGAATTAATGTCAGAGGTAGTGAAAGTCAGTGGGTAGATAGGGTTGGATAAATTGCTTTGAGTGGCACCTACAACCGTACACGTTGTAGCGTCTGTTGAGTCACAGGCAACTCCGGTAAGATAGGCTGCCGTTGACGTCTCGGGTTGGTTGATAGCAAGGGACCACGTACCATTGCTGTAAGTATAAACTACGGGATAGGTGCTGGTACCATCATACTGTCCCGCTGCGACACAACCGCTAGCATCACTGTTGCAGGAGATGCTAGTTAAAGCACCGCCTGAAGCACCAGTAGGTAGCGGCAGTGAGTTGAGTGTCCAAGAGCTGCCACCGTTGGTTGTTGAATACACCAGAGGTTGAGTCGATGTTGAATAGTATGACCCCACAGCAAAGCACGTTTGAGCGTTGGTGGTATCACACGCTATCGCGCTTAGGGAACCGTATTGAAAATTAGTCGGTTCGCTAAAAAAACTGGCGGGTGTGCTCCAAGTACTACCACTGTCAGTGCTGGTGTAGCTGATGGGTATGGTATTAATGAGACCAACAGCAACACAATTCGTGTTGGCACAGGCTACGCTAAAAAGCTGAATATTGGCAGGAGAAAGGTTAAAATCACCGTTGAGTGTAAACGTGGTGCTGGGGGTTCCCCACGTGTTTCCATAATCGGTTGAGTTATAACTAATGGGTTGAGAATTCAAATCAGGAACATAAGAGCCCACACTGACGCAGTAGTTGCTGGTGCATGCTAAGCCGTTAAATTGTTCTAATGTAGAGTTATCTGGTAATTCGGGTTGGGTGGCGCTAGCGGCCCAGGTTTGTCCGCTGTCACTCGAGGTTTCTGCGTAGGGCAATGTGCCCCTGGAGGTAGTTGCTTGGCCAATCGCCACGCAATCCGCGGGGCTGTTGGAAAAATTACAGGAGACGGCAGTTAAGTTTGCTGAGGTAACGTCGCTACTGGACTGCTCTAATTGCTCGTTACCGTCGGTTGCACTGGCGGTAGTATTGGTAATGGTTTGCCAGCCGTTCGTATCAGAAAAGTAAATGAGTGGATAACGCGTCTGGAGCGCACTACTTTGGAAACTGCCTACCGCAACTAACGGATTAATAGCAGGATAACTAAGTTCTAGTTGGTGTCGTTCACAGCTCACCGGAGCGGTACCTCACACATTTAAACAGGTAGTGACCTGTACTGTCGTAGGTTTAGAAACGGTACTATGGGAAAATTGTTTGCTTTCATTCGCGCTAATACTAAACCGGCAAAAACCATTCACGACCGATAGGCAGGTTTGATCGGTGTTTAATAAAGTGACCCCATCGCCTGCCACTTGGATGCCGGCACAGGAGAATTGTTTATTCGGTACCGTTATGCTAACGCCAAAGCCAGCGCCGTTGTTGATGGCTTGCACGGTAAATAAGTTCCCACTGGGTGGAGCGGCACACACAACAGCGGTAAAACAGCCGATGAGAATGAATTTTAAGCGGGTGAAATAAGGCATGAACAGTTCCCTTGAAAAATGCAAATGTAGTATAATTGATTCATCGTGAAAAAAACACCGTGTTTTCCCTTGGCCATCGCGCCAATGATTGATTGGACCTACCCGTTATATCGGGTTTTCCTGCGCCTGATGTTGCCAGAAGCCTTGTTGTACACCGAAATGCATGCGTTGGGTGCTATTCAACACCAGGCGGCGCGCGCACTTGATTATTTCTCAATTGAGCAACCGCTAGCGTTGCAAGTGGGTGGCGCTCCCAACCCATCCGCTTGGGTGGCTGTAGCGCAACAAGCAGAAGCTGCGGGCTTTGCTGAATTAAACATTAATTTGGGTTGTCCGAGCGATAAGGTACAGGCAGGGCGCTTTGGTGCGTGTTTAATGCGTGAGCCACACGCAGTGGCTGAGTGCCTAGCGACCATGAAGCAAGCTGTCAAACTTCCGATTAGTGTAAAAACGCGTATTGGCGTCGATACCGACGACAGTTTCGAATTTTTTCAAACCGTGGTGACCCCGTTGATTGCCGCTGGTTGTGATAAACTCATCGTTCACGCACGTAAAGCTTGGCTGCGCGGATTAAGTCCTAAACAAAATCGCACCATTCCTCCGCTGCACTATGACTATGTGTATCGCATCAAAGCTTGTTTCCCAGGGTTACCTGTGGTTATCAATGGAAACATTACTGATGCAGAGGCGGTATTAGCCCATCTGGCCCAGGTTGACGGTGTCATGCTGGGGCGTCTGGCTTGCGACAATCCGTACGCGTTAGTGGAAATTTACCGTGCTATCTATCCACAGCACGTTGCATTGAGTCGCTCGGAAAGTGTGCAGGCTTACGTGAATTTTTTATGCACACAGCTGCCCAAGTCTGTTCCGCTATCGCTTGTGGTAAAGCCGTTGTTGAACATGGCCCATGGTTTGCCTGGTGCGCGCCGCTGGAAAGCCAGTTTGTTATCGATTCAGGCCGCTGATGATTGGCCTGGGTTTGAACGTGCACTCGCCTGCTTGATTAGTTTGGAGCAAGCCGCTGCAGCTTAGGTGCGGAAACGCGTGGTATTTTCCTACAAATTCGAGTAAATTAACTGATTTTGATGCTGGAATGAGACAAGGATTACTGAGGCAATGCTAAACACATTCATGAAAAAACTATTTGGAAGCCGTAATGAGCGCACCTTACGGCGAATACAAAAAACAGTTTTATTGATTCAAAGCCATGAAGCAGCGTTAAAAAAATTGAGTGACGCTGAATTAGCCGCAAAAACAACCGAGTTCAAATCCCGCTTGCAAGCCGGAGATGGCTTGGATGTCTTATTACCTGAAGCGTTTGCTGTGGTGCGTGAAGCGTCAATGCGCACCCTTAACATGCGCCATTTTGATGCACAAATGATCGGCGGTATTGTGTTACACGAAGGAAACATTGCTGAGATGCGCACAGGGGAAGGTAAAACATTAACCGAAACCTTGCCCGCCTACCTGAATGCCTTGAGTGGGAATGGCGTACACATTGTTACCGTGAACGAATATTTGGCGAAGCGCGATAGTGAGTGGATGCGCCCTATTTTTAATTTCTTGGGTTTAACGGTTGGGGTGATACACACCGATATGCCCCACGCAGAAAAACAAGCCGCCTACCGTGCGGATATTGTCTACGGTACGAACAATGAGTTTGGTTTTGATTATTTGCGCGACAACATGGTGTTTAGTTTGGAAGAAAAGGTGCAGCGTGAGTTGCATTTTGCAATTGTGGACGAAGTGGATTCCATTTTAATCGATGAAGCACGGACGCCCTTAATTATTTCCGGTGCAGCAGAAGACAGTTCAGCACTTTACACAAAAATTAATCAAATTATCCCAGCGCTTAAACTCCAAAAA